>CAYTNO010000001.1:0-34529 GCA_964439125.1 uncultured Woeseiaceae bacterium
CGTCACCCCGAATTACGTTTTTCTATCTCGTACACAACGCGACCCAAGCGACGCAACGAGGCAGACGGCGTCGATTATCTGTTTGTCGACAAGGGCGAATTCACGCGGCTACGAGATACCGGCGCACTGCTAGAGTATGCCGAGGTGTTCGACAACTATTACGGCACCAGCCGTGAACAGGTCAGTCAGCACCTGGATGCCGGCCACAACGTCGTCCTCGAAATCGACTGGCAGGGCGCGCAGCAAGTGCGCGAATCGATGCCCGAATGCATTACGATTTTCATCATGCCCCCTTCAGTCGCCGAACTTGAACGCCGATTGCGCAGCCGCCGCACTGACAGCGATCGCGTCATTAATCGCAGGCTGCGAGATGCCCTCAGCGACATGTCCCACTGGGGAGATTTCGACTATGTCGTCATCAATGATGATCTTGAGACGGCCGTGGCCGAGCTTGAGGCGGTTTTTGCGGGGCGGGGCGCGTCAAGCGCAACCGACAATGAAGCCCTGAGGCACGCCGTCAAAGGTGTCATTGGCTAAATAACTTTTTGGAATAAGGGGTAGCCAAGGCCCGCGTCGGCGCTGTATGGTGCCCGCCGACCTCACATCAGGAACAAACGCATGGCTCGTATTACGGTTGAAGACTGCCTCGGCAACATCAATAACATCTTTGAAATGGTGCTTGTCGCCGCAAAACGCGCCCGTCGCGTCGCACATGGTGCCGAGCCGATGGTCGACCTGGAGAATGACAAGCCAACGGTGGTCGCGCTTCGCGAGATCGCGGAGGGTCACGTTACGCCGGCCATCCTCGAGGAAATCGATCAGCCGCCCGTCGAAGAGTTCATGACTCCCGAGACGACGGAAGACGTTCTCCCTGTTCGCGGAATTTCGATCGGCGACTAAAGCACGCTTTTTTTAGTCCCAAAGCGGGGCTTTCGCACCTGACATTCCCTGTAACGCAGGTATGATCAGGAGATGGATTACGCCGCAACTCTATTGGCAAAACTGCCGGGCGCGTCAAGACGCGACCACGGTCTGCGGCGCCTGCTGGAAACCCTCGAGACCTATCTGCCACAGGAGCAGATAGAGACCGTGATGCAGGCCTACGAATTTGGCGCGCACGCTCATGACGGGCAGACGCGCCAAACCGGTGAGGCCTACATCTCCCACCCGGTCGCAGTCGCACAGGAACTGGCCGAGATGCACCTCGATGCACAGGCCGTCGTAGCCGCATTGCTCCACGACGTCGTTGAGGACACGTACGCGTCGATTGCCGACATCGAAGAGAGATTTGGCGGCGAGGTCGCCTTGCTGGTCGATGGCGTCAGCAAGCTGGATCAAATCCAGTTCCGTGATCGTGCTGAGGCTCAGGCCGAAAGTTTTCGAAAAATGATGCTCGCGATGATCGAGGACATTCGTGTCATTCTCGTTAAGCTGGCTGACCGCATGCACAACATGCAGACCCTCGGTGCCATGCCCCCGGAAAAACGTTCGCGTATCGCGCGTGAAACGCTCGATATTTATGCGCCCATAGCTAATCGACTCGGCATTAACCGTTTCAAGGTTGAGCTTGAGAATCTCGGCTTCAAAAACCTTTATCCATATCGCTATCGCGTTCTCGAAAAGACGCTGCGCCGCAGCCAGGGCAGCCAGCGACAAATGGTCAAGAAGATAACGGAAGAGTTCGTTTCGTCTCTTGCCAACGAAGGAATTAACGCCGAGGTTATGGGCCGCGAGAAGCACCTCTACAGCATCTACAAGAAAATGCTGGAGAAGAAGCTACTGCTGAATGATGTCGTTGATGTTTACGGCTTCCGGATTATCGTTGATGACGTTAATGACTGTTACAAAGTGTTAGGCATCGTGCATGGGTTGTACAAACCAATGCCCGGAAGATTCAAAGACTACATCGCCATACCGCGCATCAATGGCTACCAGTCCCTGCATACCACGTTGTTTGGCCCGAAGGGGCAGCCCCTCGAGGTACAGATTCGCACGCGCCATATGGATCAGGTCGCTGAATCGGGCGTCGCGTCGCACTGGCAATACAAAGCGGGCGACAAATCCGATGCAACGCCGCAACGACGTGCACGGGAGTGGCTCTCAAACCTCGCCGAACTGCAGGGCACGGAGACTTCCGAAGAATTTCTTGAAAGCGTCAAGGTCGATTTGTTCCCCGACAAGATTTACGTCTTCACGCCGAAGGGCGACATCATGCCGCTACCTAAAGGTGCGACGACGGTGGATTTTGCTTATGCCGTGCACACCGACGTCGGCAATCGCTGCGTCGCAGCGAAGATCAATCGAAACCTGGTTCCACTCAGAACACCGCTGCAAAATGGCCAAACAGTAGAGGTCGTCACCAGCCGCGGCGCCCGGCCAAACCCGAACTGGTTATCTTTTGTCCGCACAGCCAAAGCTCGAAACTCTATTCGCACACATATGAAGTCGATGCGCTCCAGCGAGTCGGTTGACCTCGGCAAACGACTGCTAGATCGCGCACTTAAAGATCTCGATTCATCGCTGCGAAAGATTGGCAAGGTTCGTATGAATGCTGCTTTGGACGAGCTTGGGTTCAACAACAACACCGAACTATTCGAACAGATCGGGCTCGGCGAGCGGCTGGCACCGCTGACCGCCCGCTTCCTTCTTGGCGCCAACGAAGAGGGTCAGTCCGAGCCGACGACAACCAGTCTCGTCATCGCGGGAACGGAAGGCATGGTAGTAACGTACGCGCGGTGCTGTCACCCGATCCCCGGTGACGAAGTAATGGGTTATCTGAGTTCCGGGCGAGGCATTGTTATTCACCGTAATAACTGTGGAAACCTTATCAATTTCCGCAAACAGCCGGAGAAGTGGATCTCGGTCGGCTGGGAGAAAGAAATCGGTCGCGACTTCTCCAGTCAGATTCAGGTCGACACAATCAACAAGCCCGGCGTACTCGCCGAAGTTGCCGCAACAATCGCAGACAGCAATTCGAACATCGAGCAGGTATCCGTGTTGGGTCGGCATGAAGACTGCTCGATGCTGTCATTTCTTTTGCAGGTGCGTGACCGCACCCACCTTGCCCAAATAATGCGCAACGTGCATAAGATGCCAAGCGTCATTCGTGTAGCACGCGACTGCGCCTGATCACGGTCTCAACAGAATAAACAGCACAGGAAATTCGATGAGCAAGCATGCTATTCATAGCGAAAACGCGCCCGCCGCAATCGGCACTTACTCGCAGGCTATCCGCACAGGTGACCTTGTGTTCCTCTCCGGCCAGATCCCCCTTGACGCGGCGACGATGGAAGTCGTTGAGGGCGATTTCGAAGCGCGCGCACGGCAGGTTTTCGAAAATCTAAAAGCCGTAGCTGCGGCCGCAGGCGGCGACCTCAACCAGGTCGTCAAGCTCACAGTTTTCCTGACCGACCTCGGCAACTTCGCGACAGTAAACAGCGTGATGGAAGATTATTTCGACAAGCCATTCCCTGCGCGCGCGGCGGTCGGTGTTGCTTCTCTCCCCAAGGGTGTCGACGTCGAAGCGGATGCAATCCTCGCCCTGTAACCTCGAATCAGCACTGACCGTACTTAACGGCGTCGGGCCCGCACTCGCGAAAAAGCTCGAGCGGCTTGGCCTGTATCGCGTCGAAGATCTTCTTTTCCTGTTGCCATTGCGATACGAGGATCGAACGCAGATGGTCAAAATCGGCGCGCTTCAGCCAGGGAAGCGATGCCTGATCACGGGCGAAGTGTTGCTGGCTGAGGTGGCATTCCGTGGTCGCCGCAACCTGCTGGTTCGCATCGACGATGGCAGCGGCCAGATCACGCTGCGATTCTTTCATTTTTCGCGGCAGCAACAGGCGCAGTTTCGACCGGGCGCCCATGTCACCTGTTTCGGTGAGGCTCGTAAGGGCGCGGCAAGTCTGGAAATGATTCATCCCGAGTACCGCATTCTCAAAGAGAACCAGGACGCCGAGATTAACGAAAGCCTGACGGCGATATACCCGGCCACGGAAGGGGTGCAACAGGGCCGCTTGCGCAACCTCACGAACCAGGCACTACGCATAATGGGCGACGCCCCGCCATCCGAACTGCTACCGGAAAGCGTTCGCGAGAAACTGGATCTTCCGGTGCTTGTTGACGCGATCGCGTATTTGCACAGGCCGCCGCCCGATGCGGACGTCGCGCGAATGATCGAGGGGACGCACCCGTGCCAGCAGCGGCTCGCTTTCGAGGAGTTGCTCGCACATTACCTTAGCTTGCGGAATCTGCGCGCACTCGCGCAGACCGAGAGCGCAAGGGCGCTGGCCGAAGGCGGTTCCCAGGTAGAAAAGTTCATCGCCGATCTGCCATTTACGTTGACGTCGGCGCAGCAACGCGTCGTTGACGAAATTCTTCAAGATCTGGCGGAACCGCATCCGATGATGCGTTTGATCCAAGGCGATGTGGGGTCCGGTAAAACGGTGGTGGCCGCCATCGCGTGCCTGAAGGCGATCTCATGCGGCGTTCAGGCTGCAATCATGGCGCCTACCGAGTTACTCGCCGAGCAACACTGGCGTAGTTTTGGTGACTGGTTTCGACCGCTTGGCATTGAGCCAGCCTGGCTCAGTGGCAGTCAACGAGCCGCCGCCAGACGCGAAGCGCTTGCATCAATTGCGGACGGCAGTGCCGGTCTGGTCGTTGGCACGCACGCCCTTTTTCAGGAGGGCGTTGAGTTTCAAAACCTTGCGCTTGTGATTATTGACGAACAGCATCGCTTCGGCGTTCATCAGCGTGTGGCCCTGCGCGAGAAAGGTGTCACGGAGCACGGCCATCCCCACCAACTCGTCATGACAGCAACGCCTATTCCGCGCACGCTGGCGATGGCCGCTTACGCCGACCTGGACACTTCGATAATCGACGAATTACCTCCCGGGCGACAGCCGGTTTCTACCGTTGCTCTTCCCGACGCGCGCCGCGAAGACGTTGTCGCACGGGTGCGAACTGCGTGTCAGTCCGGTCAGCAGGCGTATTGGGTCTGCCCGCTCATCGAAGAGTCTGAAGTGCTGGATTTCGAGGCCGCCGAGGTCCGCTACGAAATGCTCGTGCAGGCTCTGCCTGACCTGCGTATCGGCCTCGTTCACGGCCGCATGCGTCCCGCCGAAAAGGAACGCGGCATGCAGGCGTTCAAAGACGGTCTCATCCAGTTACTTGTGGCCACAACAGTCATCGAGGTTGGCGTCGACATACCTAACGCGAGCCTGATGATCATCGAGAACGCTGAACGCATGGGCCTTTCGCAGCTACACCAGCTGCGTGGGCGCGTGGGGCGGGGCACCACGCAAAGTCACTGCGTGCTTTTGTACAAACCGCCGCTGGGGCGGCTGGCACGCACCCGACTCGCGGTACTGCGCGATACCAATGATGGCTTTGTTGTTGCCCAACGTGACCTCGAGCTGCGCGGTCCGGGTGAACTGCTCGGCACGAAACAGACTGGCTTGCCGGAGTACCGTATCGCCAACCTGGTTCGCGATGCGGAGTTGATGCCGCAGGTGCAGGCGGCGGCAGAGTCGGTGCGTCGTCTTGCGCCAGACAGCGCCGCGGCAATTGTGCGCCGCTGGCTGGGTGATGCCAGCCGTTATGGAAAGGTCTGACTTCTGGTAACGTAACGCGATGAAGAACGTCCTCTCCCCACAGGTGAAGCAAAGCGTAATCACGCAGCTGCGCAACTACGCCAAGCTGATGCGCATCGACAAGCCCATCGGAATCTGGCTGCTGATGTGGCCGACCTTATGGGCACTGTGGCTGGCAGGAAAAGGACACCCCGATCAATGGCTGTTTGTCATTTTCGTGCTGGGCGTTTTCATTATGCGCTCTGCCGGCTGCGTGCTGAACGACTATGTTGACCGCAAAATAGATCCCTACGTCGAGCGAACCAGAACAAGGCCGATTGCGTCCGGTGCGGTTGCGCCCGCCGAAGCACTTGTGCTGTTTCTCGCCCTGTCGTTAATAGCGATTGGCCTCGCGACGATGCTCAACAGACCCGCACGCCTGCTCGCCATTGTCGCTGCAGGTCTAACGATTGCATACCCGTTTATCAAGCGCGTCGTGTCTATTCCGCAGTTAGTTTTGGGCGCCGCATTTGGTTGGGCCGTGCCGATGGCTTTCGCGGCGCAAACCGGTGAAACACCGCAGCTCGCCTGGCTCGTGTTTGGTGCGGCCCTTGTTTGGGCTGTGATCTACGATACGTTCTATGCCATGGTCGATCGCGAGGACGACCGCAAAGTCGGCGTCAAATCGACAGCGCTGCTTTTCGGTGAGGTCGATCTTTTTGTCATCGCCGGCCTGCAGTTGCTGATGCTCGTTGCACTGACTCTCGTTGGTATGCGCGCCGAGCTTGGGTTCTGGTACTTCGCGTCCGTCGTCGGCGCCGCTGCACTTATGGCTTATCACCAATGGCTCGCACGCGATCGTCAGCCGGCCGGTTGTTTTGCGGCGTTCTTGCACAATCACACCATCGGTCTCGTCATCTTCGTTGGCATCGTTTTGCACTACACTTTTACGCCCGGGCTATAGCGAGCACGCTGACACGTTCGACACCGTTTTCGAGTAGCACGCGTGCCAGTTGGCCGCAGGTTTCCCCGGTCGTAATAACATCGTCAACGATCAATACATGTTGCGCACTGATCTTGCCGCGCACGGCGAAAGCCGACTCCAGGTTGCCATGTCGATGCCTCGCGTCCAGCGCGCTTTGATAGGGCGTTGCCCGCGTTCGTCTGACGTTAGCCAATATCGGTAGCCCCGTGTTCAGCATGAGTGGTTTACATAGCTCCTCGGCCTGGTTGAAGCCGCGCGTGGCCTGTCTGTGCCAGTGCAGTGGCACTGCGACGAGCGCGTCGATGTCGTCCGCCAGATCAACCATGGAATCTATCAGCAGGCCTGCAAATGCAGGAACGTAGTCGAGCCTGCGGTTGAATTTCAGCGCCTTTATCGCTGCGTCTGTCGGAAACGCGTATTCGAGCCTCGCGATCGCCGCAACGAACGGCGGCGGGCGTGCCTGGCACGCGGCGCAGTGGACGCCCTCCGGCAATGTTGTGCTGACCGGCGAGGCACAACGCCCGCAGCTATACTCGACTCGCGGAAGATCCGCATAACAGCCGCTGCAGATAGAGGCCTCATCCGGCGGCGAGCTCATGCCACAGAAAACGCAATGCCTCGGCATCAGCGCCACGTCGATATTGCGAACTGCGCCGGACAGGAAATTTGCGACTCGCTGCATGACAGGTCTAAATTGCATCGCGGAATTATCCTGACCATCACGCATGTCGTGCCATCCGCGTAAGCGCGGGATTCGTCGATAAAGCGTGATAACGTAAAGCGATAGCCTACGAGTACGCACAATGAACCCCACGGACGACAACTCGCAGCTGAATCTTGGAGATGTTCGGCGCCGCTTCGATCGTGCCGCCTCTGGTTTTAATGCCGTCGATTTCGTCCACTCCGCAACGCGCGAAGGGCTGCTAACGCGACTTGCGCCCATGCTCATCGACGCAAAGACCATTGTCGATCTCGGCTGTGCGACCGGAGCCGGGGGTAGGGCGCTCTCAAAACAGTTTCGCCGCGCCCACATCATTTCCATTGATCTGTCACAACAGATGCTGCGACAAGCGCAGCACAAGCGCTCCCTTTTGGGCCGCAGGTCTGTGCTTCAGGCGAACGCAGCCGCATTACCGCTGGCTGCACATAGCGTTGACCTTGTTTTTGCCAACCTGTTGTTGCCCTGGATCAGTGACCTGACCACATTATTCACCGAGCTTAGCCGTGTCTTGCGAAAAGACGGGCTGTTCATTTTCTCGGCGCTCGGACCCGACAGCCTGCGGGAGTTGCGCCAGGCGTGGCGCGGCGTTAGCGACGACGCGCACGTTAATCTCTTTCCGGACATGCATGACATCGGCGATGCCGCCGTGCGCTCGGGGCTCCGGGATCCGGTGCTCGACGTTGACCGCTTGCGAGTCAGCTATGAAAAACCGGAGGCGTTTTTTGCCGACCTGACGGCGCTGGGTGGGCGCAATAGCCTGCAAAATCGATCACGTTCGCTGACCGGGAAGGTCCGCTTTGGGGCCATGAAGGCCGCCCTGGCAGAGTCCGGCTCACTGACTCTCGACCTGGAGCTCGTTTATGGCCATTGCTGGGGTTCCGGGGCATCACCGGCAGGCGCTGAAGTGCGCATCGACGCCGTTCAAATCGGCCGACGTAAGCGCTAATTTGGTTGCAGCGCAACAATTCTTCCGGCAGCCTCGATCAGGATGTTCGTAAGCCGTTGTAAAATCAGGACTATTCAACAAGCGTGCGGAAACTCTAGGATTGCATGGGCGGAGCTGTTTCAGTAAACTTCGCTGGCTTTTTTGCCGGTGAGGCAAGACTCGCCGCAAAACAACCCTGCACCTGCGGGTTTTTGGATATGAGCGCCCCTCTGGGGACGCTGGGTGAACAATCGATGATACGAAAAACTATTTTGAGCTTGCTCGGCCTCGGCTGGGCAGGTGCGGCGATCGCTGACTGGGAACTCAACATGCCCAGGGGTGTTACCGACCTCAGCGCAGAAACTTACGATCTGCATATGCTGGTCTTCTGGATCTGCGTAGTGATCGGGATTATCGTTTTCGGCGTGATGGCCTGGTCGCTGATCATGCATCGCAAATCGAAAGGTGCGGAAGCGGCGACATTTTCGCACAGCACCATGGCCGAAATAATCTGGACGGTTATTCCCGTTGTCATTTTGTTGGCCCTGTCGATCCCTTCTGCCGAGACGATGATCAAACTCGAAGATTCGCGCGACCCCGACATCTCGATTGTAATCACTGCTTATCAATGGAAGTGGCATTACAAATACCAGGATGAAGACCTCGAATTCTATTCCAGCCTGGCGCGGCCAAGTGTCGAGGCGCGGCCAAAAGGTTCGGGCAGTGATCCATTTGCCGTGGAAAATTATCTCCTCGACGTCGATCGTCCACTCGTTGTGCCGAAAGGCAAGAAAGTACGCTTGCTGTTGACCTCGAACGACGTCGTCCACGCCTGGTGGGTGCCGGAGCTGGCCATTAAGAAAGACGCAATTCCGGGCATCGTTAACGAAACGTGGTTCCGAGCCAATGAAACGGGAACCTATCGGGGCCAGTGCGCCGAACTCTGCGGCAAGGATCATGGCTATATGCCAATTGTTGTTGAAGTCGTTGAGGCCGATGCTTACCAGGCCTGGGTTGAGACACGCACAGATAGCAGCGCTCAAGTCGCGCGGATGGAGAAGTAGGGATGACTACCGCTGTAGCAGACGCGCATGATGATCACGGCCCGGCTAAAGGAATAAAGCGTTGGTTGTTTACGACCAACCACAAGGACATCGGCACGATGTACCTTGTTCTGAGCCTTATCATGTTCTTCGTCGGCGGCTCGATGGCGATGGTCATTCGCTCCGAGCTCGCCATACCGGGCCTGCAATTTGTTCATCCCGAGTTCTTCAACTCAATGACGACGATGCACGCTCTCGTGATGGTGTTCGGTGCTGTCATGCCCGCATTCGTAGGCCTCGCGAACTGGATGATCCCGATGATGATCGGCGCGCCGGATATGGCGTTGCCAAGAATGAATAACTGGTCGTTCTGGATTCTTCCGGTTGCCTTCGGAATGCTGATTTCGACCTTGTTCATGCCCGGCGGTGCGCCCGCAAGCGGCTGGACAATGTATCCACCTCTCGTTTTGCAGACCGGCGACGCCTTTCCGTTTTTAATCTTCTCGATTCACCTGATGGGCCTGAGTTCGATCATGGGCGCGATCAATATCATCGTAACCATTCTCAACATGCGGGCACCGGACATGTGGCTTTTGAAGATGCCAATGTTCGTCTGGACGTGGTTGATCACGGCGTATCTTTTGATCGCCGTAATGCCCGTTTTGGCGGGCGCCGTTACGATGTTGCTGACCGATCAGTTCTTTGGCACGAGCTTCTTTCTCGCGGCCGGCGGCGGCGACCCCGTCATGTTCCAGCACATCTTCTGGTTCTTCGGCCATCCCGAGGTGTACATCATGATTCTGCCGGCGTTTGGCGTCGTCTCAGAGATCATCCCGACATTCTCGAGAAAGCCGCTGTTCGGCCATGACTCAATGGTGTACGCCGCGTCGTGTATTGCGTTCCTGTCGTTTATCGTCTGGGCGCATCACATGTTTACGGTTGGCATGCCGCTGTCGGGCCAGTTGTTCTTTATGTTCGCGACAATGCTGATTGCGATCCCAACCGGCGTGAAGATCTTCAACTGGGTTGCCACAATGTGGCGCGGCTCCATGACGTTTGAAACACCGATGCTGTTTTCGCTGGCTTTCGTATTCCTGTTCACGATCGGTGGATTCTCCGGCTTGATGCTCGCTGTTGCGCCGGCCGATATTCAATATCACGACTCTTACTTTGTCGTTGCTCATTTTCACTACGTGCTGGTGCCAGGATCCGTATTCGCAATTATGGCCGCCGCGTATTACTGGCTGCCGAAGTGGACGGGGCACATGTATAACGAGACTGCCGGAAAATGGCATTTCTGGTTATCGACCATCTTCGTCAACCTCACGTTCTTCCCAATGCACTTTCTGGGTCTCGCGGGAATGCCGCGACGCATCCCCGACTACTCGACCCAGTTTGCCGACTTCAATGCCATGGCCAGTGTCGGTGCGATCGGCTTCGGCTTGTCGCAATTGGTCTTCGTGTATGTGCTGTTGACGTCAAAGCGCGGCGTAAAAGCGACCGACAGGGTTTGGGAGGCACCACGTGGTCTCGAGTGGACCGTGCCGTCACCCGCGCCTTACCACACGTTTGACACGCCACCGAAACTGCGTGTCGCCCAGGAGTCTTTCGAGTGACATCCGACGAAGCACAAAGACGCAGGAATATACGTCGTACCGCAATCATCATGACCAGCGTTGCCATCACCTTTTATCTTGGTTTTATCCTGATGGGCGTACTGCGAGCTTAGACCATGAGTTCATCCGACCAGCAACCGACCGAGTCGAACCGCATGCTAGTGGGTAAGTTGTTTGCCTTTACGCTGGGCATGTTCGCGTTTGGCTTTTTGGTGTTGCCGCCGCTTTACGATGTGTTCTGCGATATCACCGGATTTGGTGGGCGCACCAACACCACCGCCGCAGCCGCCACTGAGGCGCCCGATTTATCGCGCACGGTTCGCATCGAGTTTATGACGACCGTCAACGAATACGGGCTGTGGCGTTTCTCTGCCGACAAAGACAGCATGGAAGTGCATCCAGGCAAAATGTATTTCGCGACGTTCACCGCAGAAAACCTGTCGAAAGAAGACCGGGTCACTCAAACTGTGCCCAGCATTGCGCCCATATCGGCAAGCGAGCACTTCAAGAAGATCGAGTGCTTCTGCTTCACAACCCAGGCGTTCGCAGCCGCTGAAGAGCGCGCGTTGCCGCTGCAGTTCATCGTCGACCCGGATCTGCCCGACCACGTAGACACGATCACGTTGTCGTACACCCTATTTGATACAGAGATCAGCTATGTCACAGACGCAAGATAGTTATTACGTTCCCCACGGTAGCCACTGGCCTATCGTCGGCTCTATCGGCTTGTTATTGCTGATGGTGGGCGTTTCTACCTGGCTTAACGGTGCGGATGCGGGTTTCTGGGTAATGATGTCGGGCGTTGCCGTCATGATATTCATGCTGGCGGGCTGGTTTGGAACCGTTATCGGCGAGAATGAGAACGGCCTTTACAACGAACAGGTCGACAAGTCTTTTCGCATGGGCATGTTCTGGTTCATCTTTTCCGAGGTAATGTTCTTCGCAGCGTTTTTTAGCGCGCTTTTTTACGCCAGAAACATGTCTATCCCCTGGCTCGGTGGCGACAGCAACAACTTTTTCACCAACCTGCTGCTTTGGTCCGGTTACGAAAGCACCTGGCCGACCAACGGCCCGGGAGAGATTGGGGGCGACTTTGAGGTAATGGGTCCGTTTGGCCTGCCCTTGATCAATACGGCAATTCTGTTAACGAGTAGCGTCACGGTTACGATCGCTCATCACGCACTGCTCGCGGGCAAGCGCAACATCCTGACTGTGTTCCTCGCCGCGACGTTTTTGCTGGGCTTCTTCTTCGTATATCTGCAGGGCGTAGAGTACGTCGAAGCCTACGAACACATGAACCTGAAGCTAACGACCGGCATTTACGGTTCCACCTTTTTCATGCTAACGGGCTTCCACGGCATGCACGTTACGCTCGGTGCGATCATGTTAACGATCATCTGGTTGCGCGTGGTCAAGGGACACTTCACGCCAGACAAGCACTTCGCCTTCGAGGCGGTCGCCTGGTACTGGCACTTTGTTGATGTCGTCTGGGTTGGGTTGTACGTGTTTGTTTATTGGATGTGATGGCGCACAGCGTTGCAGGCGGCCTGTGCGACTTGCCAGCTTCTGCGGAACTCGGACTAAGCCGCGATCCAGCCGAACTTGAACGAAGCGACCAGCAAAAGCACCAAAAGTATCGATAGGCCCACGCGCACTTTCAGGGCGGTCAGCAGGCGCGGTGATTCCGGATGATCCTTGTCCTTGACCATGAAAAACAGCCCGGAGAAGAGGGCGAGCACTATCGCCGCAAGTAGAACCAGTACAATAGTTTTCATGACCATCTCCAAGCGTCGACAATAAGCAATTATATCGTGAACGAAGCAATCAAAAAGAAAATCCTCGGTTGGATTCCGTACGTAATTGGCGCAGTGCTCGTTGTGCAGTTTCTGGCACTTGGGGTCTGGCAAATCTATCGTGGTCTTGACGCAAGCGCCGAGAGGCGAGCTTTCTCGTCGCAGGCCGGTTTCGCCTCATGGTCGGATGGCATGGAGGTTCGCTCCTTCCAGAAACTCAAGGCGACCGGCCAGTTCGATGAGCAGCACCAGTTCTTGCTCGAAAACATCATTATTAACAGCCGCTACGGCTATTACGTCCTGACACCACTCATCGTCGAAGACGGTGCGCCCGTATTAATCGTTAATCGTGGCTGGGTTGAACGCACAGGCCAGGACTTTGATAGCAGCAGGATCGCGCTGAAAAGTGCGCGCGTCACTGTCACAGGACGTGCCGGCTCACTGCCAAGGGCTGGTTACCGGATGGGCGATGCAATAATCGCCGACACTTCCTGGCCCGTGCCTGCGGTGTATCCGGAGCTCGCCGATCTTGAAAAAGCGCTTGGCCGCGATGTTCAGCCTTTCGTCCTGCTTATGGATCCGCAAGACGAGCTCGGCTATTACCGCCACTGGGTACCTGAGGAAATGGGCCCTGGCAGACATTACGCCTACGCTTTGCAATGGTTCGCGATGGGAATAGTGCTTGCCGGCCTGCTGCTGTGGAATTTTCGCAAGCGCGGTCTGGAGTCATGAACGACCCGGCACGACAGCGGACAGGGCGGCTGCAGCTCCTGCTTGTTGCGGCTGTTTTCCTCGGCCCGTTACTCGTCGCCGCATGGATGTACTACGGCGGTGGCTCGGTGCAACCTCAGGGCAGAACGAATCACGGTGCTTTGCTGGAACCCATCGCCAATCTCGCCGAAGGGCTGCCGGACTCTGCGATTCACGCGCATTACCAGCAAAGCTGGGTGTTGCTGTATTCGCACGACACCACCTGCGACGCTAACTGCAGGGACGCGCTGTACACGTTGCGCCAGTCTCGTCTGATGCTCGGTAAGGAGATGGATCGCCTGACCCGCGTTTTCTTGCACGGCAATACGCCGCCCGATACAGTGTTTCTGGCCGAAGAGCACGCGGGCCTGGTGACGATAGAGGATGGCAGTCTCACCAGACTGCTGCATAACAAGAAACCTGCGGATCTCCCGGCGAATGGCTATTACCTGATCGACCCTCTCGGCAATCTTGTAATGTATTTCCGACCGGATCTCGATCCTTCTGAGATGGTCGATGACGTTAAGCGCTTGCTTAAGTTATCGCGCATCGGCTGACGGGCGCTCAAATGAACACGAACGTGGAGACGTACGCGGACTGGCGTGACTATTACGAGCTGACAAAGCCTCGTGTCGTCATGCTGATTGTGTTCACGGCCATCGTTGGCATGTTCCTGTCAGTACCCGGCTGGCCCGGCGCCGCAGCACTGATTTACGGCACGCTCGGTATCGGACTGGCCGCATCGTCAGCAGCTGTGTTCAATCACGTTGTCGATGCGCGCATCGACATTCAAATGATGCGTACGCGCGGCCGCCCCCTGCCGCAAGGAAAGCTGACCGAGAAGTCGGCGCTCGTCTTTGCGTCAGTGATCGGTATCGTAGCAATGATCATCCTTACGTCTCTCGTTAACACACTGACCGCTGTCCTGACCTTTGTTTCCCTGATCGGCTACGCCGGCGTTTACACGATGTATCTCAAGCGTGCGACGCCGCAGAATATTGTCATCGGTGGCGCGGCCGGTGCAGCGCCTCCAATTCTTGGCTGGACCACCGTGACGGGCGAAGTAACCAGCAGCGCTTTGCTACTCTTCCTGATTATCTTCCTTTGGACACCACCACATTTCTGGGCGCTGGCCATCGCAAGAAAGGAAGAGTACGCGAAGGTCGATATTCCGATGCTTCCTGTGACGCATGGCGAGGCCTACACGCGGTTAAATATTCTTCTGTACACCATCCTGCTTTTTGTCATTACGATCATCCCGTACCTGACCCGCATGAGCGGCGTTATCTACTTGCTGTCGGCAATCGTCCTTGGCGTTGCTTATCTCATTTACGGGATTCGGATGTGGCGCGATCACGATGATCTCGAATTGCCGATGAAGTCGTTCAGGTTTTCAATTTCTTATCTTGGATTACTTTTCTCCGCACTGCTGATAGACCATTACTTCCTGTTCCAGCTAAATCTCTGGTAGCGGCAACAAAGCAAGCGTCGTTTCGGCCGTGGCTTCGGATAATTATTGCCAACCCCACCCTTGCCGTGCGCGCATCCAGCGCTACACTCAGCGCTTCTTATGAGTAACGCTAACCGAACTCAGGCTTTTGAGCGTCTGGTGCGACCGCACTTCGACCGTTTGTTTCGACTCGCGTGGCGCCTGACGGGCGCCAAGGCAGAGGCCGAAGACCTGTTTCAGGAATTGTTGATCAAGGCGTTCGGCCAGTTGGACGACCTTGTAGCAAAGGACGAGCCCGGAGCGTGGCTGTGCCGCGTTATGTACAACCTGTTTATTGACGAGCAGCGCCGCTTTGCGCGTCGCCGCATGCTTACCGTCGAAGAGGGGCAGCTCGCCGGCGACGGGATTGCGGGCCTGGCCGGCCCTGACGACCCAGCTTACGACCATGCCCGTTACGAGACTCTGAAGCAACTGGACGCGGCGCTCGCCCAATTAAGCGATGAACACCGTACTGTAGTGCTCCTGCACGACACAGAGGGCTACAAATTATCAGAAATACAAGAACTTACCGGCATACCAGTTGGCACAATCAAATCCCGACTGCATCGCGCCAGAGCACGTTTGCGCGAAATTCTCACCGAAAACGGAACCATTTCCTGAAGCACTGCGTGTAAGAGACGAAGCAGGATGAAATCATGATAAAAAACGACATTAATCAACCGATTGGCGATGATAGTGAGATTCAGGCGCTGTTAAAGGATTACCCGATGCCCGAAGCTGCAACAGGATTCTACGACCAGGCGCTGGTGCGGGCGACGCACGAAGGATCGCGCCGGCAACGCAATCGTTGGTTGATGACCGGGTTTGGCTCAGCGATCGCAGCAACAATTGCTATTTGGGCAATTAGTAGCGTGCTTCTGACGACACCTGACTTGCCAAACCCCGCGGCCACAATTCCGGGTGTCAGCATTGCCCTTGAGCAGCCGCGCACCGTGAACCTGGTTTTTGCGTCTGCAACGTCACTGGATAGCGCGACGCTGACTGTGTCGCTACCCGCCGGCATCGAGCTCGATGGCTTTCCGGGGCAGCGCGAGATTACCTGGGAAACCAGCCTCAACAAAGGCAAAAACCTGTTGCCGTTGACGCTTGTCGCCCTTAGTCCGGCCGGCGGTGAACTGCTTGCCCGCCTTGAACATGACGATCGCGACCGGACTTTCCGTTTGCTTGTGGATGTAACCTGAGAACCGACCGAAACGGATTCGGCGGTGTTATTGGAGTAAGGACATGAAACATTTCAACGTATTTATCGCGACGCTCATATTGACTGGCCTCGCCTTTCTTCCGGCCACGGCGTGGGCCGATGACGATGACTGGGATGACCTCGACGTAACAATGGAAATCGTCGATGACCTCGCGAGTGTCGGAGATACCATCGCGAGAATGGAGGGTCCGGGGGACGTCGTCGCAGATAGCGGTGATGATTTGGATGGTGTTTCGGACGACGGTTCGGACGACGATTCAGATGATGACAGGACCGATGGTTCGAACGACGACAGCGCCTCGGACGACGACGAAGGTGAGATGGACAGCGAGGACGATGAAGCGTCCGAGTTCGAGGAAGAGGACGGCGACAGCTTCGCGGACGACCACGACTTCGAGGACGAAGATCTCGATGACGAAGACGACTTCGAGGACGAAGAAGGCGAAGACGTCGACGATGACGACGATGACGACGATGACATGGACGATGACGGCCTCGACGACGACGCGGTCTAGTCCGAATTGAGCCTTAAAACGGGCGCAATCGATGAGTTAATGCCAAATCCCTCCGAAAGAGCCCTTTCGGGGGGATTTTCTTGCGCCACGTCATAGTTTTTAGGGGTACAAAGCCGGTACCCTTGCCAGTCTACATAACGCGGACCATCAGGAGCTTGGGCAAGCCCGTGATACGTGCGACAACACACCAACTAAGATCCTTCGCGGCGATAGCCTTGCTGGCGATCTCTTTGTGCCTGACGCCCGCGTTAGCGGCGACCGCGCAGGACGCATTCGAAGACGGCAACCGGCTGTTCCGCGACGACCTCTACTGGGCGGCATTACTCCGCTATCGACAGGCCGAGGAAGCCGGCATGGACACGCCGCTATTGCACTACAACACCGGCGTCGCCCATTATCGCGCCCAGCAACATATTCGCGCTCGCACCGCGCTGCTCAAGGCGGTTCAGTCGCCGAGCCTGCGTGTCATTTCGCAGTACAACCTCGGTTTGACCGCACACGCGCTTGGCGATGTTGATGACGCCCTCCACTGGTTCCGGCAGGCTCGCGACCAGCAAGAAAACGAGAAGATCCGCGAGTTCGCCATTATCGCAATTTCACGCCTGCAGACTGAGAGCAAAGCATCAGACACTATTCTCGTGCGTGTGAAGAAACGGCGTAAAGAGAAAAAGGTTGGCGATTTCGATCTGCACGCGATTGTCGGCTTCGGCAGCGATGACAACGTATACCGCTCACCCAGCCAGCCATATATCGATTTTTCTGACCCGGCCTTGCCGCTGGTAACGCCGGAGGAGGTCTCGGGCACCTACCTGCCCGTCGACCTGTCCGCCAAGTACTCCGTTAACAGCCTCAGGTTCGAGTCTTTCTTTGGTGAATACCGCCTGTCCGGCCGCTACTACCCGGACGAGGAACTCGACAATGCCAACGAGTTCAGCCACGAAATTCGCTTTGGTAGTGAATTCGACCGCAAGCAAGGCACACGCGAGCGCGAAGTCTATAGCGCATTCGCAGTTGCCCAGCATGATGAGACCTACTTTGATCCTGATGATGGCGGGGCTCGCGCTGTCGACGGAGTGCTAATTGATGATCGCTTCAACTACGTACGCTACGGGCCGGAGATGCGCTTTCGTCAGTCGCATGAGCGCCTGTCGGTCGGTATGCGGATCAAAGGTCAGCTTTGGAACTACGACAAGACCGATGTCGTGCCAGAGTACGACCACGAGTACTTTGAGCTCGGCGCAAACGTGCAGTACCGCTTCACGAGATTCTCTCTGTTGCGCCTGACCGTTGATGCAACCAGCCGTCGCTTCGGTGACCGGCCATCGTTTGATCTCGACGGCCAACAGCTCATCACCAATAAGGAGCTGCGGTACGACTACCTCTACCTGGGTTTGCTCGCCAGACAGCGCATTACTGAGCAGATGTGGTTTGGATTCGGCTACGAGCATACGAGTCGCACCGACAAATTTGAGGGCTACAACGACTACACACGGAACGGCTACACGTTTGAGTTCAGCTGGTCTCCGAGCCCGCGATTCGAACTCGATCTGGATGCTTACTACCGCGATTACGATTTCCCGAACGCTTTCGCGTTCAACAATCCCGTCGCCGGGCCAAAAACTCTCGAGACGGCATACGGCCGCCTTACCGGCACATTCCGCATGACTCCGCACCTGCACCTGGTTGCCGAAGCGCTGTACCGCGAATCTGTATCGACCGACATACGTATCGGCTACGAACGTAAGCGCTACTCAATCGGTCTTCTTTGGCGACAATAATTAGTTAGTTGGAATAATTTCTGTTTGCTAAGATGGCGCGCTCTCACCAGGCCGCCTAAGCCCTCCCGATGGACGTCACGCCGATCCTCGAATCTCTTAACGACGCTCAGCGTCAAGCCGTCACTGCGGCCGCGGAACCCATGTTGGTCATCGCTGGCGCCGGCAGTGGCAAGACGCGTGTGCTTGTTCATCGCGCAGCATGGCTGATCGATGTCGAAGGCATCTCGCCGCATAGCTTGCTGGCCGTGACCTTTACCAACAAAGCTGCCGCAGAAATGCGCGGTCGCATCGAGGCTCTGCTCGGCACGCCGGTTGGCCACCTGTGGATAGGCACGTTTCACGGGCTTGCACATCGCCTGCTGCGCCGGCACTGGCGCGAAGCGGAGCTACCGCAGAATTTTCAGATCATCGACTCGGATGACCAGCTTCGGCTAATCAAACGCCTGCTGCGCGGCATGGATGTCGATGACAGCCTCTGGGTACCCCGGGAAATTCAATATTTCATTAACGCGCAAAAGGACGAGGGCCTGCGACCGAAGCATCTCGATGACGAGGGCGACCCGAATCGACGCCAGATGATTGCTTTTTACCAAGGCTATGAAGAGGTTTGTCAGCGCGGCGGGCTGGTCGATTTCGCAGAGCTGTTACTGCGCGCCCACGAGCTTTGGCGCGATAACGCCGAACTGCTGGCGCACTATCGACGTCGCTTCGCACATCTGCTCGTCGACGAATTTCAGGACACGAACGCCATTCAATACGCCTGGCTGCGGTTACTCGCGGGAGACAAGGGCGTGCCCTTTGTTGTCGGTGACGACGACCAGTCTATCTATCGCTGGCGCGGTGCCCGAGTTGAGCATATTCATCGCTTCCAAAAGGACTTTCCATCCGCCTCGCTGGTCAAGCTCGAGCAAAACTACCGTTCCACAGCGACGATTCTGAATGCGGCCAACGCCGTTATTGCGAACAACAGTTCACGCCTTGGCAAGAATCTCTGGACCGAAGGTGCCGACGGCGAACCGATTCGCGTCTACTCCGCTTACAACGAACGTGATGAAGCGGATTTTATAGTCGGTCGCCTGCGCGACTGGATAGCCCAAGGCAACCTGCGTGCCGACTCGGCCATACTGTATCGATCAAACGCACAATCTCGCGTTCTTGAAGAGGGCCTGATCAACGCTCGCATACCGTATCGCGTTTACGGCGGCCTGCGTTTTTTCGAGCGAGCCGAAATCAAGGATGCGCTTGCGTATCTCCGGCTGATTTCAAACCGCGATGACGATTCGTCTTTTGAGCGCGTCGTCAACCGTCCGACTCGCGGCATCGGTGCCCGCACAGTTGAGATAATGAGGTCCTACGCGCGTGCCAACAGCTGTTCGATGTGGCGCGCGGCAGGGGCAATCGGCAGCGACGAACTCAATAGCCGCGCCGCGAATGCCGTACTCGCATTTTTGAACCTGATCGAAAAAATGGCGCGGGACGTTGCCGAGCTAGGTCTACAGGAAAAAGTTGATCACGTTATCTACGCCAGCGGCCTGGTGGATCTGTTCAAGAAGGAAAAGGGCGAAAAAGGCGAAACACGTGTCGAGAACCTGCTCGAGCTCATCAGCGCGGCGAAAGGTTTTGAGCGAGACCCTGCAGAGGAAATGTCGGAGCTGGACGAGTTCCTGTCGCATGCGGCACTCGAAGCCGGCGAGGGTCAGGCGGATGCGTGGGAAGACTGTGTGCAACTAATGACGATGCACTCCGCTAAAGGTCTCGAATTCCCGCTGGTATTTCTGTCGGGCATGGAAGACGGGCTATTCCCCCACCAGCGCTCCATCGCTGACCCTAGCGGCCTCGAGGAAGAGCGACGCCTCTGCTATGTAGGAATTACCCGCGCCAAGCAATTGCTGTACATCACCCATGCCGACCAGCGTCGTTTGCACGGTATGGACAATTTTTCTCAACCGTCTCGCTTTATTTCCGAGATACCGGATGAGTTCGTCGAAGAGGTTCGCCCGCGCGTACAGGTCTCAAGGCCGATGCGCTCTGCATCCCGGCGCAGCGTCAAATCGACGGCTGGCAACGAGCTTGGCATCCGGCTTGGGCAGAGGGTGCGGCACGCCAAGTTTGGCGAGGGCGTCATCCTCAATTGCGAAGGCCAGGGCGCGCACGCGCGCGTCGAGGTTAATTTTGAGACGGCCGGCACAAAATGGCTTGTTCTGAGCTATGCGAATCTCGATCTGATGTAAACTATCGCCGTCAGCGTGGTTGGCTGCGCTGTGAGGCTTGATAAGAACAATGAAAATTCTCATTCTCGGCGCAGGCCAGGTTGGTTCATCAGCGGCGTATCACTTGTCGCGCGAAGAGGCCAACGAAGTCACGGTCGTCGACAGACGCTCCGACGTCTTGCGCGAACTGCAGGATCGTCTGGATATTCGCACCGTAGTTGGCCACGCCGCATATCCCGAAGTTCTCAATCGTGCAGGTGCCAACGATGCGGACATCGTTGTGGCGCTAACCGACTCCGATGAAACGAACATGATCGCGTGCCAGGTGGCTTACACCTTATTTCATACCCCGACCAAGATCGCTCGCATTCGCTCTGCCGACTACATGAATTCCAAAGACCTGTTCACGCAAGACGCCATTCCCCTCGATGTGCGTATCAGCCCCGAACAGCTGGTTTGTGAATACGTCGAACAACTGATTCTTTTTCCGGGCGCGTCACAGGTACTCGATTTCGCTGATGGCAGAGTCCGGCTGGTCGGCGTGCGGGCAGACAGGGACGGGCTTCTCGTCGGCCAGCGCATCGCTACCTTGAAGGAACACATTCCCAACTCCGAGGCTCGTATCGCGGCCATTTATCGCAAGGGCAAGTCGATTGTTCCGGATGGAGACACCGTGATCCAGGAAGGCGATGCGGTCTTTTTTATCGCCGATCGTAAAGACATTCGCGTCTTCATGAGTGAGATGCGTCGGCTTGAAGACCCGGTGCGCCGCGTTGTCATTGCCGGGGGCGGAAATATTGGCGTGCGTCTCGCACTCGCGCTCGAGCAAACTAACCAGGTTAAGATCATCGAGCGCGACCCAAAGCGTGCCCGGCACATTTCCGAGCGACTCAACAAGGCGATCGTTCTGGTTGGTGATGCCGCGGACGAAGAGTTACTGCTGGAAGAAAATATCGACAATGTTGATGTCTTCTGCGGACTGACCAATTCCGAAGAGGCCAACATTCTCAGTTCCATGCTTGCCAAACGTCTTGGCGCCAACAAGGTGATGGCGCTGATCAACAGGGCATCGTATGTGGATCTCGTCGAGGCCAGCACGATCGACGTTGCCATTTCGCCCCAACAGGTGACTATCGGGTCGTTGCTTGCCCACGTCCGCCGCGGCGATGTTGTCAAAGTGCATTCTCTGCGTCGCGGCGCTGCGGAAGCCATTGAGGCTATCGCACACGGCACCGCGGACGAGTCCAGGGTTGTCGGCCGCAAACTCGAGGATATCGATTTGCCGAAGGGCGCCTCAATCGTCACGCTGGTACGTAATGGCCAGGTCATCATTGCGCACCATGACACCGTTATCGAAACGGATGACCATGTCATTCTCTTCCTGACCGATCGACGCAAGATCGAAAACCTGGAAAATCTGTTCCAGGTTGGCGTTTCTTTCGTCTAGGGTCCAGAACAGCTAATGAACTGGACGGTAGTACAACGAATCCTCGGCCTGCTACTGATGATGTTCAGCCTCACGATGCTGCCGCCGATCGTTATCAGCATTATTTTTGCCGAACCATCC
Source organism: uncultured Woeseiaceae bacterium (assembly GCA_964439125.1). GTDB lineage: Bacteria > Pseudomonadota > Gammaproteobacteria > Steroidobacterales > Woeseiaceae > UBA1847. The sequence continues at coordinate 22,188 of CAYTNO010000001.1, forward strand.
TGGCTGCCTTTTGCTGAGGGTTTTGGGCTAACGCTGGGTGCCGGTCTGATTTGCTGGTTACCCGTGCATCGCTCGCGCAAGGACCTTCGATTGCGTGATGGCTTCCTCGTCGTTGCTGCATTCTGGACGGTACTGGGCACGTTCGGTGCCGCACCGCTGTACTTCGCCGACTCAATAACAATGTCGTTTACGGATGCCGTGTTTGAGTCGATGTCCGGGCTGACGACAACCGGAGCCACGGTTTTGACTGGCCTCGATGAATTACCCAAGTCGATTCTTTACTATCGCCAGCAATTGCAGTGGCTAGGCGGTATGGGAATTATCGTTTTAGCGGTTGCTGTATTGCCGATGCTCGGCGTCGGTGGCATGCAGCTGTATCGGGCAGAAACGCCGGGGCCGGTCAAGGATACAAAACTTACACCGCGCATTACTGAAACTGCCAAGGCGCTGTGGTATGTCTACCTGGCCTTTACGATTGCCTGTGCGGCAAGCTACCTGGCCGCGGGCATGGGTTGGTTCGACGCGCTGTGCCATGCGTTTTCTACCGTCGCGATCGGTGGCTTCTCGACCCACGACATGAGCATGGCGTATTTCGATAGCACCGCTATCGATATTGTGGCCATCGTTTTTATGTTTGCCGCGGGCATCAATTTTTCTTTGCACTTTTATGCATGGCGTTACGTTTCGGTCAAGCACTATTCGCAGGACACGGAGTTCCGCGCGTATGCGGCCATTCTGCTCGTACTATCGGTGCTGGTCATCATGGGGCTGTTTCGTCACCAGGTTTACGCATCGCCCGGCGATACTATTATCAACGGTCTGTTCCAGGCCGTATCGATCGCAACGACAACGGGCTTTACGACGGCAGACTATGCGAGCTGGCCCGCGGCATTGCCAGTCGCCCTGATTTTCGCAAGTTTCATCGGCGGTTGTGCCGGCTCGACTGCGGGTGGCCTCAAGGTTATTCGCGTTCTTTTGATCTACAAACAGGGCGTTCGTGAAATCAAACGCCTCATTCATCCAAGCGCCGAAATCCCTGTCAAACTGGGCACCAAAGCGGTTCAGTTCAGGGTTGTTGACGCGGTCTGGGGTTTCTTTTCTGTCTACATCGTCGTGTTCGTTGTCCTGATGATGGCAATGATGTTGACCGGGCTGGATCAGGTCTCGGCATTCTCGGCCGTCGCTGCGACCCTGAACAACCTCGGGCCAGGGCTCGGCGATGTTTCCTCCGGCTTCATGTCACTGACTGATGCAGGAAAATGGACCGCCGTTGCCGGCATGCTACTTGGCCGGCTGGAGATATTTACCTTGCTCGTACTTATTACGCCGACATTCTGGCGTCATTGAGACGCTGCGATTGAGCGACTCGGCACCTCGTACAGACCGGAATCTGTTCGATCGAATCAGCAGCATTAGCGGGCGCGCAATATCCTGGATGACTCTTTTCATGGTTGTCATCACGGCGATCATCGTCGTGATGCGCTATGTATTCGACGCCGGGTCTATCTGGATGCAGGAGCTGGTCATCTGGATGCACGCCGCCGTGTTCATGGTCGGTGCTGCGTACACATTGCTTCATGAAGAGCACGTTCGCGTCGATATTTTCTATCGGAAGATGAGTCCTCGTGGTCGGGCGCTGGTCGACCTGCTCGGTGTCACGATTTTTCTGCTGCCATTGTGCGGCTTTCTTGCCTTCAAATCGTATGACTTCGCCGCGGCATCATGGTCTGTCCATGAGATATCCCGCGAACCCGGCGGCTTGCCCTATCCGGCGATCCCCGCGATGAAGTCCATCGTCATCCTGATGCCTGTCGCGGTCGCCCTGCAAGGCATTTCACTCATGCTGCGTTCGTTGGCAGCCCTACGGAATAAATAGCGATGGAGTGGGTCGCTCTACTTTTGTTCCTCTCCGTTGTCATCGTCTTGCTCGCGGGTTTTCCGGTTGCATTCACATTGGGTGGCACGGCGCTGGCGTTTGCGGGTATCGGCGCACTGACGGGCGATTTTAACCAGGCGCTATTGTCGGGTTTGCCCAATCGGATTTTCGGCATCATGAATAATGAGACGCTCATTGCGGTGCCGCTGTTTGTTTTCATGGGCGTCACGCTGGAGCGAGCGCGAATTGCCGAGGAGCTGCTCGAAACGCTAAGTGGACTATTCGGCTCTTTACGTGGCGGCCTCGGCATTTCAGTGACAGTGGTTGGCATGTTGCTTGCGGCAAGCACGGGCATTGTTGGCGCAACCGTTGTCACAATGGGTCTGTTGTCGCTTCCCACAATGCTCCGTCGTGGCTACTCCGCTGAGATTTCTGCCGGCACGATCTGCGCTTCGGGCACGTTAGGCCAAATTATTCCGCCATCGATCATCCTTGTCATGCTCGGTGACGTGATGACGTCGGCGTATCAGCAGGCGCAGCTTGAAATGGGCGTCTTCTCGCCAAAAACGGTTTCGGTCGGTGACCTTTTTGCCGGCGCACTGATCCCTGGTTTGTTGCTCGTTTTCCTGTACATCGTCTACATCGTCGTTGTCGCTTTCCTGCGGCCAGACATCATGCCGGCGCACGAGCGGGAGCCAGGAGAAAGCATCGGCTTTCAGCAGATACTGGGTGCACTGCTGCCCCCACTAACGCTGATTTTCGCTGTGCTCGGTTCGATCCTCCTGGGCGTTGCCACGCCGACCGAGGCAGCCGGCGTGGGCGCGATGGGTGCATTGGTTCTTGCCGCGTTGCGTCGCCAGATAAATCTCGCGCGGCTGCAACAGATCATGCGAAGCACGCTCAGGATCAGCAGCATGGTGTTCCTGATTCTGATCGGTGCATCGATCTTCTCTCTCGTATTTCGCGGTTACGGCGGCGACGATGGTGTGCGCGCAATACTTGGGTCTCTTCCCGGCGGTGTCGTTGGCGCTGTTATCGTTGTAATGCTTGTGATGTTCCTGCTTGGCTTCGTCCTCGACTTCATAGAAATCACGTTTGTCGTCGTACCGATCGTCGGGCCCGTGTTACTGGCAATGGGTCTCGACCCGGTCTGGCTCGGCATTATGATAGCGATAAATCTGCAGACCTCGTTCCTGACGCCGCCTTTCGGTTTTGCGTTGTTTTATTTGCGTGGCGTCGCGCCGCCCGAAGTTACGACAGCACAGATTTATCGCGGCGTGATCCCCTTCGTGGCGATTCAGCTTTTTGCATTGCTGATGCTTAGCCTTTTTCCGGATCTGGTTACCTGGCTACCAAACAAGATCTACGGTAGCTAACACGTTCGAAATTGAGCCTGATTACAAATCGCGTGTCTTCAGGTTAGCCCATTCTGTGGTGCGCTGGTTCTCTGTCGACTTTTCGAGGAACGCGTAATAGGAGTTTGCGATTTTTCTCCATGCTGGATCGACCGCAGAGATTTCGTCGACAATGTCCTTCGTATGCGACTTCAGCAAGCGCAAGACCTCATCGGGATATGGGCGCACTTCCACGTCCGGATCGTCCATGAGCTGTTGCAAGGCGATTGCGTTGCCATGAGTGTATTCCGCCATCATGTCCGTGGTGATCGACTGGCAGGTTATTTCGACTATCGCCTGTAGGTCCGGCGGCAGCGACGCCCAGGCGGTCGCGTTGATCATCAGCTCCAGTCCCGCGCCCGGTTCCTGCCAACCCGGGTAGTAATAGTACTTCGCTGCTTTATGCAGTCCAAAGGCAATGTCGTTGTAGGCGCCGACCCACTCGGCCGCGTCGATCGTACCGGTTTTCAGGGAGGTAAATACTTCGGCGCCGGGCATGGCTATCGGTGTGCCGCCCGCGCGCTTGATGACCTCGCCCCCAAGCCCCGGAATGCGCATTTTCAGTCCCTTGAGATCGTCAATGGAGTTAATTTCCCGGTTAAACCAGCCACCCATTTGCACGCCGGTATTGCCACACGGAAACGGCACGATGTTGAAAGGCGCGTAGAGTTCCTGCCACAGCTCCAGACCACCGCCGTAATGTAGCCATCCGCTGAGCTCGAGGTGACTCATGCCAAAAGGCACTGCCGTAAAGAACTGCGCGGCGGCAATCTTGCCCTTGTGGTAATACGATGCGTCGTTGCCCAACTCTACCGTGCCACGACTCACTGCATCGAAACACTCGAATGCGGGAACGAGCTCGCCACCGCCGTAGACCTTGATTTTGAGACGACCGCTCGACGCTGCCTCGACGCGCTCTGCGAAGTTATCCACAGCGATGCCCAGCCCCGGAAACTTGGGCGGCCAGGATGTAACGCACGACCACTCAAAGGTCTCTGCGGGCTGACCGAGGCCTTTTTCACACTCAACGCTTTCCGGGCTGCACGCCGTAACTCCAGCGGCCGCAGCAAGGCCGCCTACGAATTGTCTTCTTTTCATTGCGGTTCCTGTTGACTGCGCTCAAGTGTATTGGCTGTCGCGCGTTAAGCCAATGTCACCCTTGCGCCTGCACCTTGCCCCACGTCGCGATCGAAATGCACAGAAGATCGCCCACAAAAACCCACTAATGCATCATCTCTATATGGGTGGGGCAAATACTATACTTTCGTCAATTTAATTGCCCAGCCGTGGTGTTTTAGTACAAATTAGGCCCCGATCGGTTGATCGGGGCCCGTTCCGTCCTTGGTCCGGCCAGAGGGGCGGCGCCCCGGATCGGCCGTCCATGGCTTGATCCTGTGGCGGAGCTCGCCCTGACCACGCTGGAGAAACCCCACCCACTGGCCGGTCCGGTGACATTGGCAGCTTTCGCTCGCCACTATGGCTTTCATATCTCGTTGATGCCTTAATAAAGGCGTCGACTGCCGGGTTTTTAAGGAAATCACCAACAAATGATTGGACTGCTGCAACGAGTGACGCAAGCCAGCGTCAGCGTGGATGGAGCGCTGATCGGCCAGATCGGGCGTGGGCTGCTCGTGCTCGTGGCGGTGCATCGGGACGATGTTAGCGCCGATATCCAGCGCCTCGCGGACAGGATTCTTGGCTACCGGGTGTTTCCCGACGCCGACGACCGCATGAACCGCAGCCTCGTCGACGAAAATCTGGGGCTGCTGCTGGTTCCGCAGTTCACCCTGGCTGCAGACACGAAGAAGGGCACACGCGCGAGCTTCACCAGGGCGGCGGCGCCGGAAATGGGCGCAGCGTTTTTCGAACGCCTGGTGGACATATGCAAAAAGCGACTCGATAGCGTTGAAACAGGGCGTTTTGGTGCCAATATGAAGGTTACGCTCACCAACGATGGTCCAGTGACGTTTTGGCTTGAAACCTGATCAGAGGTATTGCGGTGTGACGCCGACACGGTATTGTGCGGTCTTTGGCGCTATTATTAACCACGAAGAATCACTACGGGGCGAGGCCCCAGGAGTTAAAAGATGTTATCCAACATCGGCCCGGTTCAACTGCTGATCGTGCTTGCCATCGTACTCGCCATTTTTGGTACGAAACGTTTGCGCACGCTGGGCTCCGATCTCGGCAGCGCTGTAAAGGGATTTCGCTCGGCAGTGAATGACGCCGAAGCCACGACCGAGCAACTTTCGGAGTCATCGGACAAAGACGCTGACTTTGACAATACGCCGGTTGACGAGACCCACGACCGCAAATCCTGAGTCGCTCTGATATGTCCGGGATCGGCTTTTCGGAACTCCTTATTCTATTTATGATCGGGCTCATCGTACTTGGGCCCGAGAGATTGCCACGCGTTGCGAACCAGCTCGGCACCTGGCTCGGACAAGCCAGGCGCATGACGCGTGTTATGAAGCGGCAACTGGAGGAAGAGCTGGATCTCGACGGCAACCCGTTGAGCATAGAGCCGCGCGCCTCTCAACCAACACCAAATGACGACGACACCTATTCGCCTATGCACGACCCATCGAAGATGGCGAAGACCGAGCTTGATGCCGAGCCAGAGGTCGAACCAGAGGTCGAACCAGAGGTCGATGCAACGCCCGACCCGGAGCCGGTCGACGACGAAGAAAAGAAAGACGCGTGAGTAAAGAGCCCGACAAAGGCGAAGACCTTGCAGAAGGGACCTTGCTGTCGCACCTCATCGAGTTGCGTGGTCGACTTTTAAAAGTTGCGGCCGCTGTGGTTTTTGTTTTTATCGCGCTGCTGCCTTTTGCGAGGCGAATTTTCTCGCTGGTCTCCGCGCCGCTTCGCGAACTTTTGCCCGGCCAACAGATGATCGCGACCGAGGTTGCATCACCCTTGCTAACGCCCTTCAAGCTCACATTTTTTGTGGCGCTTTTTATCGCCATGCCAGTGGTCTTGTACCAGGTCTGGGCATTCATAGCGCCGGGGCTGTACAGAAAAGAAAAGCACTTCGCCTTTCCGCTTCTGGCGACCAGCATTTTACTTTTTTATCTCGGTATTGCTTTCGCCTACTACGTTGTCTTTCCGCTAATGTTCGGTTTCTTTACCTCGGTAGCGCCGGAAGGTGTGGAGGTCATGACCGACATCTCCCACTTCCTGAGCTTTATCACGATGATCGTGCTCGCATTCGGCATTGCGTTCGAAGTGCCTGTGGCAACCGTGCTGCTCGTTTGGACCGGCCTCACCAACGTCGACAAGCTCAGCAAGGCACGACCCTATGTGTTCCTGGGCGCATTCGTCGTCGGTATGTTTCTGACACCTCCCGACATCATCAGCCAGACCTTGCTCGCTGTTCCTGTCTACCTGCTTTACGAATGCGGCATTATTATGTCGCGCGTATTTACAAAAAAGCCCGAAGAGGCCGAGGAAAGCGCGCCCGTCAAGTAGCACGTTACGCCTTAAATAGTGTTTAATGCCTAACCCAAGCTGCGAGCTTTCCGCAGTGCCGGTTAATGTTCGGGGGAATTTATGACTGACTTGGTTGCCGCCGCGGTGGACGGGCAAAGCAATGACGACCTTTGGGGCCACCCGAAAGGCCTTTACGTTTGCTTCACCACCGAGCTTTGGGAGCGCTTTTCATTCTACGGAATGAAATACCTGCTGCTTCTGTATCTCACCAAGTATCACCTGTTTTCCGATGGCGACGGCCTGGACGTGCTTGGTTCGTATGCCGGTCTCGTCTATGCGCTGCCGGTAATCGGCGGCCTGATAGCGGATCGCTATCTCGGCATGCGTAAGTCCGTCCTGTTTGGCGGTATCCTGCTCTCACTTGGTCATTTGTTGATGGCAGTAGAGGGCTTTAAAGCCATCAATTACGCCGCCGGAACTGTGCTCACAGAAAGCCTGACGCTCGCCAGCGGCGAGATACTGGTCGCCGGCACGATGTTGTCCGAAGCGCTGACCTTCCGAGACACAGCCGCCCTCAACGTTTTCTATTTTGCGCTGGCGCTTATCGTCATGGGTGTCGGCTACCTGAAGCCGAACATTTCAACGATCGTTGGCAAGCTGTACGGCAAAGATGACCCGCGTCGTGATTCGGGCTTCACGATCTTCTACATGGGCATCAATATAGGCTCGTTCGCCGCCACGCTGCTTTGCGGTTGGCTTGGTGAGACATTTGGCTGGAAGTATGGCTTCGGTGCGGCTGGTGTCGGCATGATCATCGGTCTGATTTCATTTTCCTATGGGCAGAGATTTCTCCACGGCCACGCCGAGCCGTCGGATCCCGAGCAACTGAAGCAAAAGGTCTTCGGACCGATAAACCGAGAGTGGTCGATCTATCTCATGAGCCTGCCGGTCCTGGGCGTGTTCTGGCTGCTGGTGCAGCACGAACCTATTGTTCTCCTGACGCAAAACGTGTTCCTGATCTCGGCCGTAGTTGGCATCATTTTGTATTCGATGATTCATAAAAAGGCCGCGGGCAGCAACACCTTCGCCTATATTTTTGCGGCCGCTGCGATAATTCTCGGTTCTTATTCTGCCGCCGCTAACCTCGGCTTCCTGCCGGGCAACGAAATGGTGGTCGAATACACGGTTTACGCGGCGATTGCGCTGATCGTGGCCTTTGTGGTGTACGGCTTCAAGACGCACAACTCCGATGAGCTTGGCCGCACGGTCGTACTCATGTTCCTGATCCTGACGACCGTGGTTTTCTGGGCGCTGTTCGAGCAGTCCGCCGGCTCGATGACCTTGTTCGCAGATCGCGTTGTCGATCGGGAAATCGGCGGTGTAACTGTTACGGCCGCGCAATTCGGCTCACTGAACGCGGGCTTCATATTCCTGCTTGCCCTGCCGTTCGCGTGGCTCTGGGTATGGCTCGCAAAACGCAACCTCGAGCCACCGACACCGGTCAAGTTTGGTCTTGGCATTATCCAGGCAGGCCTTGGTTTCGGCGCCCTCGTTTTCGGCGCACAGTTCCCGGACGCTGCGGGCAAAGTTGGGATGATCTGGCTGGTTCTTGCTTACCTGCTGCACACAACGGGTGAGCTGTGCTTGTCACCGGTCGGCTTGTCCGCCGTAACCAAGCTATCGATTGGCAGGGTCGTCGGCGTCAGTATGGGGACGTGGTTCCTGGCGACGGCGCTTTCAGAAACTGTCGCCACTCGGCTCGGCAAGATGGCAGCAGTCAACACCCACGGTGGTGAAGTCGTAGACTCAGCCGGCGCTTTGGCGACCTACACACAGCTGTTCGAGTTCCTGATGTATGTCGGTCTCGGAGTGGGCGTGCTCGTTCTGCTCGTTTCTCCGCTGTTGAAGCGCGGCATGCACGGCGTGCATTGAGCGATTTAACGAAACAGGAAGCATAAAGCTGCGGCTGGTAGCGACGCGGCTGGCCGGATTGCGTAAACTCTGCAAAACAAAAAAGCGGGGAACTTCCCATGTCAGAAAAACAACTAAAAGCCAGCCTTGGCACGCGCATGCTCGCATCGGTTGAGCGCATCGGCAACAAACTACCTGACCCTGCGGTGCTGTTTATCGTACTGCTATTCGCCGTCTGGGTTTTGTCGTGGCTGATGTCCTACGTCTCCATCGCCGCCATCGACCCGCGCACGAGCCAGCCGATTGTCATTAATAACCTGCTGTCTGGCCGGGCCTTCACCGAATTTCTCTCGGTCATGGTCACTAACTTTTCGCACTTTCATCCGGTTGGCGTCGTGCTCATCGCGATGCTCGGCATTGGAGTCGCGGAGCACACCGGCTTTATAACAACCGGCATTCGCGCCTTGTTGAATGTAACCGCAAAATGGCTGCTAACGCCGATGGTCATTCTCGTCGGCATCGTCAGCCACTCCGCGGTCGATGCTGGTTACGTACTGGTTATTCCGCTGGGCGGTGTTATTTTCTATGCCGCTGGTCGCCATCCACTGGCTGGTATTGCCGCCGCATTTGCCGGTGTTTCCGGCGGTTTCTCGGCGAACTTCGTGCCGTCATCGCTTGATCCGCTGTTGCAGGGCCTGACTCAGGCAGGCGCGCAGATCCTCGATCCGAGTGTTCTTGTAAACCCGCTGAACAATTACTTCTTCACAACCGCTTCCTCGGTACTGATCGTGGGCCTCGGCTGGTATCTGACAGACAGAGTCGTTGAGCCGCGCCTGCAGGGCCTGGAAGTTGACGGTGACGCGGAGGACTTACCCGAAGTTCACGACATCAAGGACAACGAGCGCAAGGGCTTGCGTTGGGCGCTGGTGTCAATGGTTCTTGGTATCGTCCTGTTATTTGCGACGGCCCTGCCCGAAGGTTCGGCCTGGCGCGCCCCGGGAAGTGACGAGTTGACAAGCGGTGCCGCGCCAATGATGCGCTCCATCGTTTCGCTGATTTTCCTGTTGTTTCTCGTACCAGGCGTCGTGTTTGGTGTTGTTTCGGGTTCAATGAAAAGCGCAAAGGACATGATTGACGGCATGACCCACGCCATGCACAGCATGGCGTACTACCTCGTCATCATGTTTTTCATTGCCCAGTTCGTCTATGCCTTCAACGTCTCGAACCTGGGCGTCTTGCTTGCGGTACAAGGTGCTGCCGGCCTGGCGGCACTGGCGCTGCCGGCCGCATTCACGATCGTCGGCATCGTGTTGCTGACAGCAGTCGTCAACATTTTCGTCGGCTCGGCAAGTGGCAAATGGGGGCTGCTCGCACCCATCTTCGTCCCCATGTTGATGTCGCTGGGCATATCGCCTGACCTTACGCAGGCCGCGTATCGTGTGGGTGACTCTAGCACCAACATCATTACGCCTTTGATGCCGTACTTCCCGCTGGTCGTGGTCTATTGTCAGCGCTATGTGAAAAACACCGGCATCGGCACCGTTACCGCGATGATGCTGCCCTACTCGATGTGGTTCTTGCTCACGTGGACGATCTTCCTGCTGCTGTACTTTATGATCGGCTTGCCGCTTGGCATCCAGGCGAGTTACACCTATCCGGCGAGCTAGAGGCCTTTAGATGAAGGATTTTGAAAAACTCGGCGCGTTCTACCTCGGTAAACGTTTCGACACGGAGGCAGACCGCCTCACCGAAGAGCTGGTCTTGTACGATGCCAAAGACCTGACAACGCATGCTGTCATCATCGGCATGACGGGGTCGGGGAAAACCGGGCTCGGTATTGGTGTTCTTGAAGAAGCCGCGCTTGATCACATTCCGGTTATCGCCATCGACCCCAAAGGGGACATGGGCAACATCATGCTCACGTTCCCGCAGCTGCGGGCTGAAGACTTCCGGCCATGGGTTAATGCTCGTAGCGCGACGGACAACGGCCAAACGCCAGACGAGTTCGCCGCAGGCCAGGCTGCGTTGTGGAAAAAGGGGCTCGGGCAGTGGGGCCAGACCGGAGCGCGTATCGGTCAGCTACGCAAAAACGTCGACATGGCAATCTACACGCCCGGCAGCAATGCCGGGCTGCCGATTTCTGTGCTGCAGTCCTTTGCTGCCCCGGATGCGGCGCTCATTGACGACGCTGATCTCTATCGCGAGCGAGTCCAGGCTACTGCCACCGGCATCCTGACCTTGCTCGGTATCGATGCCGATCCCGTCGCGAGTCGCGAACACATTCTAATTTCACGGCTGCTGGATCACTCCTGGCGCGAAGGCCGAGGCCTCGATGTTGCGAGCTTGATCGGCGAGATCCAGGATCCACCGATAACGAAAGTCGGTGTCATGACGCTCGACTCCTTTTTCCCCGCAAAAGACCGCTTCGCGCTCGCGATGCGCCTGAACAATCTGCTGGCGGCACCGGGCTTTGAGGCCTGGATGCAGGGTGAACCGCTCAATGCGAAGAGCCTTCTCTACACGGCCGAGGGCAAGCCGCGAATTTCGGTAATGTCGATCGCGCACCTCGATGAGGCGCAGCGCATGTTCTTCGTTTCGATGTTACTCAACGAGCTAATCAGTTGGATGCGTGCACAGCAGGGCACGTCGAGCCTGCGCGCAATTCTCTACATGGACGAGATCTTTGGCTACATGCCGCCGGTCGCAAACCCGCCGTCCAAGAGACTGTTTTTGACCTTGCTCAAACAGGCTCGCGCTTACGGGCTGGGGCTGGTGCTCGCGACACAAAACCCCGTCGACCTCGACTACAAGGGGCTTTCCAATACCGGCACCTGGTTTATCGGCCGGCTGCAAACCGAGCGCGACAAAGCGCGGGTCATGGAAGGGCTCGAAGGCGCGAGCGACGGAAACTTCAACAAACAAAAAATGGAGCGAACGCTCGCCGGCCTCGGCAAACGCCGCTTCCTGTTACACAACGTGCATGAAGACGAGGCCGTCGTCTTCAACACGCGCTGGGTCCTGTCGTATCTTGCCGGGCCGTTGACGCGCGACAGCATCAAGGCCCTGATGTCGAATATTAAAGCGAAAGGCGCTGCTGCGGTACGCAAGATAAGCAAGCCCAAGCGCAGTAGCGAGTCCATCGCGCCGGCTTTGCCACCATCTGTTGAACAATATTTCGTGCCGGGCACGGGCGAGGGCGTTGTTTATCACCCACGGCTCATCGCTGCGGCGGAGATCGCCTACAACAGCGTACGCAATAACATCGAAGACGAGCGCGCCTGTGTTTACACGGTGGAGTTCGAGGATGGCCCTGTCACTGTCGACTGGGACAATAGTGACGCCGTTGAAATCAACATCGACGACCTCGAGGATCGCGGCGAGGAAGATGCAACGTACGTAGAGTGTCCCGCTTGCGCTTCTGTTGCGAAGAACTACACGGCGTGGAAGAGGGACTTCAAACGCTGGTTGCGGCAAAACGAGACGATTTCACTGTATCGCAGCAAGCGCTTCAAGCTGTCTTCGGAATCGGGTGAGGCGGAGGGGGACTTTCGCGCGCGCCTGCAAACCGTCGCCAATGAAAAACGCGATCAGGCCGTCGCCAAAATTCGCAAGCGCTACGCAAGCAAGGTCACCACGCTGGAGAACCGCCTGTTGCGTGCGCAGCAAGCTATCGGCCGTGAAACGCAACAAGCGACCAAGAAGAAACTCGACACAGCCGTATCATTTGGC
>CAYTNO010000002.1:0-21699 GCA_964439125.1 uncultured Woeseiaceae bacterium
ATGCACAGGACAACGACGAGTATTTGCTGACGGCTGACCTTGCCGTTATCAATAATGTCCGAAACAAAACTCATGTCAGTCGCCCGCTGCTTGCTGCTCGAGAGCGGCGACTATCTGCTTGAGCCCGTTCAGCGCCGATGTCCAGCTGTCGGCGTCCACTGTCTGCTTCAGTTCGGCATATGTCGATGCCACGCGCGGCATGATTCTGGATTCGAGTTCCTTGCCGGCCTCGGTGGCGTACACGAACACTTTGCGACGGTCGCTGTCCGAGCGGCGCCGTTTGACCAGATTCGCCTTCTGCAGGCGGTCAACAACGCCAACGAGGCTCGGCGGCGCTATCAATGTCAACGCGGAAAGTTCGTGAAAAGCGACGCTGTCATGCTCCCAAAGTACACGCAGTACCCGACCCTGCTGCTCAGTTAGGTCGAAATCATTGAATATCTTACGGAATCTTGGCATAACCGCGTCCAGCGCACGGTTTAGCATCATTGGCATGGAGCCGCTGAATTGGTCTATTGCCATGGCAGAATAACCATTAACTTATTAATAATTAATATATGAATAAAAATAGCCCTAATGTCAAGCGAAGCTGATCCAGCCGCAACAGGCGAACTGCGCCAGAGCCTGGGTGCATTTGCGACTGGCGTGGTCGTCGTGACCTGTCGTGGGTCTGAAGGGCCGTGCGGTATTACCGCCAATAGCTTTAGCTCCGTTTCGCTGCAACCACCGCTGGTTCTTTGGAACATCGCGAAGGTCTCCAACTCTTTGCAGGCCTTTATCGATGCTGAGTATTTTGCGATCAACGTGCTGCGCGCAGATCAGAAAGCAGTATCGGCTCATTTTGCGCAATCGGACCACACTGCGTTCGAGTCAATCGAGTTTAGCGAGACCGGCGAGGGTGTGCCGATACTCCCGCAAACGCTCGCCTGCTTTGAGTGCCGAACCCACCAGGTACACGATTGCGGTGACCACTATATTGTTGTGGGCGAGGTGGAGCGGCATAGAATCAGTCCGGGCGAGCCACTGTTATTTTTCCGCGGGCAATACACAGCAATTGCCAATTCCGCCGACTGCAAGCCCGCGCTTTAGCGCGATTTGGATCTCGATGATGAAACCAAAAGTCTTTTGCATAGGGTTCCATAAAACCGGCACATCGAGCCTCGAGTTAGCACTGAAAAAACTGGGTTATCGCGTCACCGGATCGTTTGGCACCAAGGATCCTGACATAGCCGATGAAGTTCACGAGATGGCGTATGCCATGGTCGACAAATTCGACGCGTTCGAAGACAACCCCTGGCCAATTCTCTACAAAGAACTTGATCAACGATTCCCGGGCAGCAAATTCGTCATGACTCGCCGGCCTGCCGAGGCCTGGATTCGCAGCATGGTGAAGGACTTCGCCCTAACCGAAACGCCGATGCGACGCTGGATCTATGGCGAAGGTGCCGGTTGTCCGGAGGGCAACGAAGACACCTATGTCGCCCGATACGAGCGGCACAACGAAGAAGTATTGGAGTACTTCGCAAACCGCCCGGACGATTTGCTGGTCTTTGACCTGCCAAAAGGTGACGGCTGGAACAAGCTCTGCCCATTTCTCGGGCACGACGTTCCGGACGGACCATTCCCTCACGCGAACAAGGCAAGCCTGTCGCGAAAACTGAAGAATATTGTCAAGAAACTGTAGCGCAGCTGCTACTAAAGACGATAGGTCAATCCCAGGTATGCAGTGCGCGGAAGTCCGGGCCTGGCGCCAGCAGGACGCAAGGCAGCAACGTAGGTTTCATCAAGAAGATTATCGACTTTGATGTAGGTCGAAAATTTGGGCGTAAACTGCCAGGCGCTTGTTAGGTTCCATACTACGCGTGCGTCGACAGACTCTGCCTGATCATACGATCCCTGGCCTGCCGTTGTGCGTAGCTTGCCAATGTAGCTGGCCGCAACATTGACGCGCCACTGCTCAGTTGCGAGGCCAGCCATTGCGCGGACCTGATGTTCAGGGATGTACGGAAGTTCGTCGCCAACGCTGACTTCGCCCCAGGGACCAAAGTTACTGTCGAAGGCACTTTCGAATTTAGCTTGCGTTGTCCACGTGTATTGCAGACTCATCGGTACATCAAGGCGCCCGAGCCCCCATTTATAACCCGATGTAACTTCGAGACCGCTGACGACAACCTCACCACCGTCGAATTGCTCGCCAACATCACCACCGCCTGTTGATTCGGTAACGGTGCCAACAAGGTTGTCGTAGTCATTGACGAAGTAGATAGCCTCAAAGCTCAGCTTGCCATTATCGTAGCGGGCGCCCGCCTCGACATTGAAACTGGTTTCCTCGGCTGCCGAGCTGCCAGGTGCGGGCGGGTTGAAGCCTTTGTGCACTCCGGCGAGGAGTCGCCAGTCAGACGTGAGCCGATACAAAGCGCCGATACCAGGAATTACGACTGATACCGAGTTGTCACGCACGCGCGACGGCCCCTGGATACGATCAGGATCGGTTGTAGCGTAATCAAGGCGCTGCATTTTGATGTCTTCGAAACGCAGACCAGGCGTAAGAATCCACTTGCCGTTGCGTATCTCCGTGTCGACAAAAAATGAGGTTGCATCGGCGCTCGATACACGGTTCGTTTTCGAACCGGGTGCTGCCTCCATTGTCAGCAGCAGCGCTCCGTTCTCCATGCGATATGCGTCTTCGTGTTGAAAGCGGTCCTCTTCGTCTTCGTGAACGCGAACACCGCCCGTCAACGCGATTTCTGCATCACCAATACCAAAATCCCACTCCATGCTCGCCTGCAAACCCTGCGAGTAATAGCTGCGTTTGTTGGCGCGCTTGGTAATCGCGTCGTCCGGGCTCGTGGCACCCTTAAGCCATGCGAGTTCGTTCGCAAATATCAATGGTTCGTCGAGCACGCTGCTCATACCGATGCCATTCACAGACTGCAGCTTGTACCAGTTGCGTTTGAAGTCGTTTCGATACGCAGTGATTTCACCGCGCCAGTTGTTGCCAGGGTCAATCACGTAGCTCAACTGATACTGTTCATGCTCGCTCACGAACTGATCCCCTTCTGATGCTGCATAGCGGCGCAAGGGGTCCAGGCCGAAGTCTTCAGTTGTGAGCCCAAGATAACTTGTGTCGGATGTCTGCTCGGTGAACCCGGCTTTGAGGCGCAGACTTTGATAAGTCGATGCAGTCGGATCGCTATCCAATTGCAGTTTCGCGACATAGTCTTCGAGCTCATACCCGGTGCTGCCGCCGACAGGTCCATCGATCGTTTTGAATCCGTCACTCTGGCTTTGCACCGTTTCAACAAGCCATGACACGCGCTCGCCGCGACCGCCGTAATTCAGCAACCCATCGGCAATGTTGTGATCACCAATGCGAACATCCAGAGTGCCGCCCGGTTGCTCCGGTATCGGCGTAGAAATCATGTTGATCGCTCCGCCTGTCGTGCGCGGCCCTACGACTACCGCGGCCGGGCCTTTGAGCACCTCCAGCGAATGCATGCGACGCTGCGTTGGGAAGTAATAAGCGGACGGCGCCGCGTAGGGCGCCGGAGCGATAAGAACGCCATCTTCCAACAGCGCAATGCGCGCACTGCGATCAAGACCGGAACCACGAATACCGATGTTAGGGCGCAACCCGAAGCCCTCTTCCTCCTGAACATAAACACCCGGTACTGAACGCAGTACCCTGAGGATGTCCGAATCAATGAATACTGCGAGGTCTTCCTGATCCATCACGTGGGCAGATCCGGGCACGTCGGCAACATCGCCACGGTGACCAATGATCGTCACAGAATCAATCGGCTCAAGCGCGACGTCGCCCTCAGCTTCCTGGCCACGAGCGGCCAGAGATACGACTAAGACGGCCAGACAAAAGGCCGTGCGGGTGGTTCCGGGGTGCTGCATCGCAGATTCCTGTGCATCTTTTGAGCTACCTCAGGAGACCGTAATGCAAATGCGAATGATTCGCAATTGCGTTAATTACGTATAAATCCCTGCCGGGTGTCTATTGCAGGGCAGCAGAGCCGGCAAATACGCGGTCAAACAGGTCTGAAACCAGTACGCAGCCTCGAAGCGACAGATGATTGTCATCACGGTACAGCGGTGTCCCATCCATCACGACCCTGCAGTTTTGACCCTCGCAAAGCAGCTGGCTCGGGTCGACTATTGTCAAACCTTGTTCGGCTTGCAATGCGTCCAAAACGCGCGTGACGTTCGAAGTCCGCTCACGATATTCCGCGATTGACGGAGCGATCATTGCGTTGACATCGCGACCGGTCAGTTTCGCTGAGTAGGTCGCCGCTGGTACATCGTGCCCAACTTCCGGCACCTGCGTCACGAGCACAATGTTCTTTCCCTGCTTTTCGAGCGCCGTTATCGTGCGTCGCAGCCCAAGCTCGAATAAAGCAGCATTGTCTCCAGCTTCCGTTTTGCCCGATTCGCGGTCAACCAATGACATGGATCTGCCCGACTCATTTTTGTAGCGAGTCCCGTTGGACGCAATCGCCCAACGTGCCGCCAAAATCACGGTGCCTATTTCAGGGCGCCCACCGATGTTCTCGAGAATCGCTGCGTTGAACTCGGAACACGATCGTTCACCCGGGCGCTCTATTGCCAGCAGAGGGGGGCACGCTGTGCGAACAGCAAGCAGCCCGGCAGCGCCCTGTCTATGAGCGCTCAGGTTGACCGCGCTCGCTATCGATAGCGCGTGCGAGTCGCCCCACAATAGAAATGTCGGCGGTAAATCCTGCGCGCCGATACTACAAAGGTTCGAGGTGCCACCCTCTTTCTCGCCGGCCTCCTCGCAGTTTTTCCAGTGTTGCCAGCCCGGATCCGCTGCCATGACATCACTCATCGGTGCTGTCGTGTTTCTTCCCGGAAAGCCGTTCATGAATACCATCGTAAGACTGGCGCTTATTACCACGACGGTTACCACGGCGAACCTGGCAAACAACCGTTCCCGCGGCCCGAGCAATTGCCGATTTCTAAATGGTGTTTCAACAAACCGCCACGACAATGTCGACAGAAAGATAATGACGATCAGGATCAGGCCTGTCTCGAGATCCGTCCACTCATTGATCAAATACTGCTTCGCGAAAACGACGATCGGCCAGTGCCAGAGATAAAGCGAATAGGAAATCAGGCCAAAGAAGACCATCGGCCTGACGCTGAGCGCACGATTTACAAACGTCTTGCCGCCGGCACCGGCATGAATGATGAAAGCTGTTCCGATCGTTGGCAGTAGCGCTGCAGCGCCAGGAAACGGCGTATCGTGTGTATAGACAAACACGCTCGTCAGCATCATCGCCAGACCGGCTGTCGACAATGCATTGCGGGAAACGGCGCCCTCAAGCTTCGGAATCAGTTGCAGCGCCAGCACGCTACCGATGAGCAACTCCCAGGCCCTGAACGGGATCAGGTAAAAAGTGGCGGATCCATTGATACCCGTCCAGTAGATGCACGCCAGCAGCGAAATGAGACCGAGAGAAATCAGCCAGACCCCGAACCTGCTCGAGTAGCGCTTCGCGATGAACATCAGGAGAAACGGAAACAGGATGTAGTACTGCTCTTCGACTGCCAGTGACCAGGTATGCAGCAGGGGTTTTAGTTCGGATGAGCCGTCGAAATAACCGGCGCCGAGAAAGAAGAAAATGTTTGACGAGAAGACAGAGGTCGCGGTCGCGCTTCGACCCAAATCTTCGAGCTGCGCCGGACTTAGCAGCACCAGTCCCGCCAACAATGTAGCAACAACGACTACAGTCAATGCCGGCAATATTCTCCTGACACGTCGTTCGTAGAATCTCGCAATCGAAAACTGCCCTGCGCCCAGTTCACGAACGATTATCGAAGTGATCAGGTAACCGGAGATGACAAAGAAAATATCGACGCCGACATAGCCGCCGCTGAAATGCTTGATGCCGACGTGAAAAAACAGGATGGACAGCACCGCCACTGCCCGCAATCCATCAATGTCAGGACGATACTTCGGAGTCATAGCGGGCCCTGGAAGGAACCTAGCCTAATGCGCTTCTCTGAGTCATTGATCCTGACTCTTGCGAATGAACTTGCGTACCTTCGTGAAGAACGAGTTTTTGTTGTAGCGGCCTTTAACGATGTGCCGTATCTGGCACACGTTCGGAATATCAAGCGGCGTACCGTGAGTACCTATCAGCCAGCGGAACGCCCGATCTTCGTAAGTTTTCATCCAGCGCGGCGCTGGAGTTTGATAATACTTTATAGAATCGCAGTATCCGCAGGCACGGGCGATATCTCCGTGCGTAATCTGATGCGGCCCCTTGGCTTTCTTGCGCGGCCCACCGTACGGCGTGAACTGGTCAATTGGAATGTCGAGCAAGTTCGGCCCCTGGCGCCCTTTCTCAAGGATCTCGTCGTCTTCCGGCAGTAGCTTGGTACCAAGCCCGATTCTTGGATGAACCAGGCCATCATCACGACCCTGCAACAAGTCTGCCAGCGTATCGAGACAGTTCTCATGGAAAATGATGTCGGCGTCTGTAAACCATATCCAGTCTGCAGTGGTATTTTTGGCCGCGATATTTCGGCCTACGCCGCGACGAAACAACTCTTCTTTTGCCAGCGGCTGCCAGTTCCAGGTGACGCCGGGCACTTCCATGCGACCGAAGTAGTCCAGCACTGGCACAACACGGTCATCTTCCGGCACATGAAAGACGGTCATCGTGATATCAAACTTGTCGGTGCGATGGTTGACGAGCGAACTAAGTTGATACGTCAGAAAGTGGCCGTACCGCCAGCAATGGCTGACGATCTCCAGCTTGAGCTTGCCGGTTTTTTTGGCCTTCTCTACCGTCGCCGGATCGACGTCGCGAAACCAGGCAACGGGCAATGCGCCCGATACGGCGATGCGATAGAACATGCTGACAACTGACTCACTGAACCCTGACATGCCGTACTCCGATACAGGAAGTCACGCTGACCTGCGCTTTCTGCGATACGTGGCGACTTTTCGCAACGCGTTGATATATTGGGAAAAACGAGCCCAGAAGTATACTTTCTCAGGATAGCGACTTCTAGAAAAATCGGGTTCTACCAACTCCAGAACCTGTTCCCAGTCTGCTGAGGTTTCGTAGCCACACTCGATGAGCTCCGGTGTCAGCGAGCCGTGAATTTGCTGTTGCCCCTTTATCCTTCCCAGGTGTTTTTTCCAGCCCCCAACGCTTGTTGGTGCGATCGGTCGCACGCTGTGCATGGCAGTAACCGACTTCTCCGACACCTGTGCGTACTCGTGATACTCGGAAAACTTGTGGACCTGCTCGAGCCACGGAAACTTCACCGCGATGATTTTCTGTGTCGCATCAGGATCCGTCACGAAATCTTCGTAACGAATTTCGAGGAAGCGTTCATGCCCGTACAATGATCGGGCATAGCCGTGCATCTGGCGCCACAGACGGATATTCGAGTAATACTTGTCTTTATTCTTGCCGTGGCGACTAACGATGACATCCCGCGGGTCGCGCACGACATAAATGACGTAGAACTCCGAGTCGCTCTTCAGGATAGCTTCTGCATACATCGTGTCTTTGGGCCGCTTGGTCAGCAATATCTGCCCATCTTCGGCCGACACAAGATGAAATCGAATTTCGTGATCGTAGTGCTTGTCGATTTTGAAACACGCCACCATCGCCTCGTGCAGCAAGGTCGTTCCACTGCGCGGTGAGCAAGCGACTATGTGCAGGTGTTTGAACATTCGACTGATGATACGCGCTTAGCAAATGCGCGGCAGGGGATCGTCCTCAAGCTCTTCGAGAAAACGCTCGCCACCAAGAGATGTTTCAAGAATGACGCGTTTATCGGCGCCGGCTATTCGCCCGACTCTCGCTGCATCACGACCTGTTGGCAGAGCACGCCATACATCCAGTGCCGCATCGGCCTGCTCGGGCGAGATAACAGCCACCACGCGGCCTTCGCAGGCGAGATAGTACGGATCGTAGCCGAGCATGTCGCACACCGATTGCACCGGTTCTTTGACCGGTATCGTTGGCTCAAAGCGAACACCCAGCCCGGTCGCGCGAACAATCTCATGCGCAATAGACGCAATACCACCTCTCGTCGGGTCGCGCATGAAACGCAGCCCGTCAAAACCGAGCAACGCTTCGGTAAGCTCCATGACGGGACCCGCATCGGACACCACGTCGCCACGTAAGCCGAAATCCTCTCGCGCCAACATGACCGCCGTACCGTGATCGCCGACTGTTCCGCTGACGATGACGATGTCGCCATCCACGATCTGGTTAATCGCAGGGCGTACTCCGGGCAAACGCACACCGACACCGGTCGTTGCGAGGTACAACCCACCGCCTTCACCACGTCGTAATACCTTCGTATCACCGGCAACAACTTTGACACCGGCATCCGCCGCGGCCTTCGCGAGGCTTGCAACAATTCGATCAAGGACTTTTATCTCCAGCCCCTCTTCGATAAACGCGTTCAGCGTGAAGAACATCGGCCGCGCACCGGCGACCGCCAGGTCGTTGGTCGTTCCGTGAACGGCCAACGATCCGATATCACCACCCGGGAACTCGAGCGGCTGCACGGTAAATCCGTCGGTCGTCATCATGACGTCGTCACTGCCCAACGAAATCGGTGCCGCATCCGCCTGCACGTCCAGGCCGGAGCCACCCAGGTGCCGCGCGAATACCTCTTCGATAAGTTCGCGCATGAAGCGACCGCCGTTACCGTGTGCAAGTGAAATGCGATCGTCTTCCATCGTGTCTTATCCGTTGAGGCCGCGGGCCGCGAGTTCTGCTGCCTGCCCGAAACTCAATGCAGCATCGTTGCAGGGTAACGCACCAGGCAGGTAAACGCGGAACCCCTCATCTTCCAGCAAGCTTATCGCTTGTTCGGCAAGCACACGATTCTGGAACACACCACCGCATAAGCCGACCCTGTCCACCGAGTGTTCGTCGCGAATTGCCTGAGCTTGCTGCAGCAGCACCCGCGCAAAGCTCGAGTGAAATATATCCGCCCTTGCTGCCTTGCTGCGGGTGCGGTCGCCAATGACATCCAGCAACGGCGCCCAATCGCTGCGCCAGATGCCATCCTTGTCTTTTGCAAGTGGCAGGTCTATGCCCCTGACACTGTTCTCGCACAGCGCTTCGAGCATCATCGGACCTTGTGCTTCGAAACTTGTGACAGGGACTTCACAGATAAGCGCAGCAGCAGCGTCGAACAAGCGACCGGCCGCGCTCGTTTCCGGGCAATTCAGGTCTTTCTGCCACGCGACCTTCGCAAGGCCGTCCTTGTCCGGACATTCCGGCCATTCCTTATCGCAGGCCCAATGCAAGGCGGCCGCACTGCGCCAGGGCTCGCGACCCGCCTTCTCTCCCCCAGGCAGGCGGAACGGCCGCAAACTGGCAACGCGACGCCAGTTCCCGGCTTCACCAAGAAGCGCTTCACCGCCCCAAAGTGTGCCATCTTCACCCAATCCAACCCCATCCCAGGTGAAAACAAGCCAACGGCCTGCAAGCGCGAACTCTGCAGCGAGTGCGCTGGCATGGGCACTGTGATGGAAGACATTCTCGACCGGCAACTCTTGTGTCCTCGCCCATCGATGCGTGGTGTATCCGGTGTGAGCATCGCAAGCGATGCGCTCGGCGGTCACCCCGTAAAGCGCCTGCAGATCTTTCGCCACCTGCTCGAAGACAGCCAGACTTCGGGGGCTGTCCATCTCGCCGATGTGCGGCGACACAACGACCCGATTGTCCCAGGACAGTGCGAGCGTGCCTTTCATGTGCCCGCCAACTGCGAGTAGCGGCTGTGGCTGTCGCCAGGGCAGCTCGAACTCAAATGGAGCGCAACCGCGACCGAGACGAAGCGGACGCATGCAGCCGGCGATGCGCCGATACACCGGATCATCCGCTGGCCGCACGATCGGACGGTCGTGGTGCAGAAAAACATCGGCGACATCGTCGAGCCGGCTTTCAACTTCGCGATTGTCCGTTAGCACGGGCTCGCCGCTAACATTGGCGGACGTCGCCACCAGCGGCGCCTTGAACCCATCGAGCAGCAACTCGTGTAACGGGCTGTACGGCAGGAAGGCACCGATCTCGCCAAGACCCGATGCGACGTTATCAGCCAGATCACAGCTTGCCGAACGCGTTACCAGCACGATGGGTCGTGCAGGGCTGGTCAAAAGCGTGGCCTCGACATCGTCCGGGCATGCGTGCTCACGCAGCAGATCCAGGCCGTCAACTCCGACAAACGGAAACATGACTGCCAACGGCTTGTCTGGTCGATGTTTGCGTTGTCGCAACAGACCAATCGCTTTGGCATCACGCGCATCGCACATCAGGTGATAACCGCCAATGCCCTTGACGGCAACTACCGCCCCCGCACGCAAGGCGTTAAGTGCTGCCTCAAGAGCAGCTTCCGCGCTTGCGGTTTCTTTTCCTTGCGCATCAACAAACCGCAGTTGTGGACCGCAGTCAGGACATGCAACGGGTTCCGCGTGAAAGCGTCGATTCACGGGGTCGAGGTATTCCTGTTCGCACGCATCGCACAGCGAAAATCCGGCCATGCTCGTATTGGGCCGATCGTAAGGCAGTGACTCTATTAATGTGTAACGTGGCCCACATTGCGTGCAGTTGATAAACGGATACCGAAAACGCCTGTCCGAACTGTCTTGCAGCTCCTCACGACAATCGTCACACATGAAATAGTCTGGCGGTACGAATACGCGCGCATTCGCTTGTGCAGAACTCGTGACAATCTTAAACGCCTCGAAGTCCGATTTATCGTGCGCTTGAACGCTATCAATGGTCGGGCGAGACAAGGGTGGCGCGTCGCTGACGAGATCCGCTTCGAATTGCCGCAGAGACTGCGACGAACCGCACGCGAGTATTTCGACTTCGCCCAGCCGATTCTGCACCTGTCCGGTTAGCCCGTGGTGTTTCGCCAGGCGATAGACAAACGGTCGAAAACCTACGCCCTGTACGTGGCCGGAAAGAACAAAGCGAAGGCTGTGGTTTGCTGCGGCACGCACTAGTTCGGCAGGTTCAGCCAACAGACTGTTTCCTACCCTCCCACTCGTTGTCTCGACGACCTGACGACCACCAGATTCGACATGCGCCTTCGTCGGACACCATGCATGGGCCGATCGGTTTTCGCGGCGTACAGGCGAGGCCGTACAAACGGCACTGATTCGGATAGATCTTGCCAAGCACGACACGGGCACAGTCACAGCCGGGTGGCATCTCACCGACGCGTTTGCGCGAATCGTCTGCATAGGACGGGAAATGCACACGAGCGTCGTGTGCGGCGAATTCTTTGCGCAGTACGTAGCCAGACTTCGGAATGATGCCAATGCCACGCCAGTTTGAATCACTAACCTGCATTACTCTGTTCAGTTGCTGGCGCGCCGACGGGTTGCCGCCTGGACGCACAACTTCCGGGTAACAGTTATCGAGAAAATGCCGGCCATCTCTGAGTTGTCTCAGTACCGAATACATTGCCGCCAACAGCGTATCCGGTCGAAACCCGGCTACGGCCGCCGGAATATCGTGCTTGTCGACAACGAACTCCCACTCTTCAGGGCCCATTACGGTGGAAACATGCCCCGGCGCAATGAGCGCGTCGAAGCCGGGGGTTTCTGACTCCAGCAACATTGCAACAGCCGGCCACGTCAGGCGACCCGACAGCAGCACGAGCAGATTCTCCGGTGCACCTTCGGCGAGCATAGCGGCAACCGGTGCAGTCGTTGTTTCGAAACCGGCTGCAAAAAACACGACTTTCTTGCCGGGGTTTTCTTCGGCGATACGTACGGCTTCTGTAGGAGATGCTATCGGTCGAATATCTCCTCCTGCCGCGCGTGCCTGCTCGAGGGATCTCGATTCACGTTTTGGTACGTTGACGGGTACTCTCAACATGTCACCAAACGCGACGAGAATAATATCCTCGTTCAGTGCCAGTTGAATGGCTTCGAACACATCCTCTTCCGGGCAGATACACACCGGGCAGCCCGGGCCGGGTACCAACTCGATATTGTCCGGGATGGCCGTTCGCAATCCGGCCATAGAAATAGATCGCTCATGCCCGCCGCAGACATTCATGATTCGCACTCGCCGCTCGATGCCGAGCTCACCTAGCGCGTGAAGCCAATCTGCGGCCGAGGTATTCATCTGTGACTAACTAGCGCATCGCGAATCCACTCAAGCCAGGCATCCATGCCAGTGCCGCTTCGTGCCGAGAGCACCAGCTGCGGTGCCGGGTTTGCGAGCTGACGCAGATATGACTCAGCCGTTTCCGGGTCGAAGTCGCCGAGCACCTCAAGCAGATCAGACTTTGTTATGAGCACCAGTTCGGCCGCCCGAAACATGACCGGATACTTGGCTGGCTTATCGTGCCCTTCCGGGGTCGACAACAATGCGACGTTGCGGTGTTGGCCAAGATCAAAACTCGCCGGACACACCAGGTTGCCGACATTTTCTATGAAGACGATATCGACACCATCGAGGTCGAGTTCATGCAGTGCTGAATGCACCATATGAGCATCGAGATGGCATGCACTACCGGTGCTTATCTGTATGGCAGGCACGCCTTTTTCGCGAATACGTACTGCGTCGTTTTCGGTTTCGAGGTCACCTTCTATTACAGCGATGCCCAGATCAGAACCGAGCGCATCAATGGTCGCCTCCAGCAACGACGTCTTGCCGGCGCCCGGTGACGACATCAGATTTATGGCTAGCGTCTTATGCTTGTCAAAATGCTCTCGATTGTGTTGCGCCTGGTGATCATTCGCGTCGAGCAACCCCTTGAGAACCTCAACAGACTCATTGCCGGACGACGTATGGGCAAGATGACCGCCCGCCGTAACCAGGTGTTCGTTGCCAGGCGTTACGTTGCAACCACAGGTATCACACATTTCTTTGCTCTCCAGTTTCGGCAACATCAACTACAACACGCTGCAGGATGAGTTCATCACCGCTGACCAGGTGGGTGCGCCAATGTCCACATTCCTTGCAGACCAGGCGGTTCACCGGCACCTCGGATTCTGCGCCACACTCGTTACAATGCACACGAACCGGCGTGGTCTCAAGGTGCAGGCTTGCTTCGTTAGCAACCGTCCCAGCCGCAGCTATCGGAAACGCGTTTCGCATCAGTGGATGCTCCACACCCGACAGCGGCCCGACGCTTACGTATATATCCGTAACTGACACGGCGCGTTTTGACCTTGCGACGGCAGTTACCTGGTCTATCAGCGCCTGGCATATTGCGAGTTCATGCATCAGCCGCAAGTATTTCGTCGAAGAGCTGCCACGAATCCGCGGCCTCTTCCTCGGAAACTCTTTGAATCGCATAGCCAACATGTACCAGCACATGATCGCCTGGCGATATCTCTTCGCCCTGCAACATGAAGAGGCTAACCTCGCGCTCAATGCCCCGCGCCGAACAGACGCACTGAAATCCGTCGATCGATGTTATCTGCATTGGCACCGCAAGGCACATACGCCACACCCTATATTATTTGTATTAAATACGTACGCCGTCGCGCGCGCTCAATTTATCATAGACGTTCGTTACGAATAGTCACTGTACGTAATAACGCCTATTCAGTTGTGACTTTGGCTCAACTACCTTGTAAATCAGGGGAAGAACCGCGTAGCGGAACGAAGAACAGGAAACCGCTACCGGCCAAAAAATGGGGATCGGCATGTTCGGGCACACCTCGTGGAGAAGGCCATGACCAAAACGCTTGTTTTGGGTGTTGGTAATATCCTGCTCGCCGACGAAGGTGCCGGTGTCCACGCCATGCGCTACCTCGAAGAGCACTACGATCTTCCCGATACAACTTTCATTGATGCCGGCACGCTGAGCTTTACGCTCGCAGCGGACATCGCCGCTGCCGATAACCTGGTTGTATTCGACGCTGCACAACTTGATGTCGAGCCTGGTGCGGTCAAAGTGTTTGAAGGCCCGGACATGGATGAATTTCTAACGTCTGGTCGCCGCAGTGTTCATGAGGTTGGTTTTTCCGACCTTATGGATATCGCCCGCCTCGAAGATGTTTTACCGCAGAAGTACGCCCTGATAGGTATTCAACCCGAACTGCTTGGTTGGGGCGAAGCGCCGGGCGAGACCGTCCGTCGCGCGCTACCGCGGGCTGCCGCCAACGCCGCCGCGCTGATATTCCGATGGGCAAAACCGACCTCACAAGCGGTGAATCAATGAACTCGTTAGACGCCATATCGGTCAATGTCGAGGCAGAGACCGGCAACGTCCGACCCTTGTTGCACGAAATTCGTCACGCCTTGAAGCGCCTGGCGAACGGCGAGGATGGCACCGTCATTGACCTGCGGAGCCTGCCACTGGCACCGGGCGAAGAAGAACGTCTCGACACTTTACTCGGCAAGGGCGAAGTCCATGCCGAAGTCGATGCGCTTGGACCAACAGTGGTGCAGGAGACGTTGTATCCCGGCGTCTGGCTCATCACTCATTGCAATGCAGAGGGTACGACTGTCGCCCGGTTTATCGAGGTGACTCGCGTACCTGAATTATTGATGTCGCAGCAAGAAGATATTGATGCGAGCATCAGACGGCTTGAAAAAGAGCTGGAGAATTAGGAGGCAGTAAAATGCACAAAGACCAGACCTTGGGTGAATACCTGCGACTGCAGGGCGTTTCCCGGCGGGGCTTCCTCAAGTATTGTTCCGCGACGGCGTCATTGATGGCCTTACCGCCATCAGCGGCAGGGTTGGTCGCCGACGCTCTCGCGACGGCGCGGCGCCCTTCTGTTATCTGGCTGTCGTTTCAGGAGTGCACGGGTTGCACCGAGTCATTGACACGCTCCCACGCGCCGACCGTGGAATCCCTGATATTTGATGCTATCTCGCTCGACTATCACCACACGCTGCAGGCGGCTGCCGGACACGGTGCTGAAGATGCCCGACTGACGGCAATGGAAGAAAACGCAGGCAAGTACCTGCTCGTCGTCGACGGCTCTATTCCCATTGGCAATCCGGCTTTCTCAACCATTGCCGGTATCAGCAACCTCGATATGTTGAAGGAAACTGCCGCAAACGCCGCTGCTATCATTGCTGTGGGTACCTGCGCAGCTTTCGGCGGCATCCCGCATGCAGACCCGAACCCGACAGGCGCAGTTTCAGTATCGGAGATCATCAAGGACAAACCGATTATTAACGTCTCGGGTTGCCCGCCGATTCCTGTCGTCATCACCGGCGTTCTTGCTCACTACCTGACGTTCGGCACGATTCCCGAACTTGACGCACTCGGTCGACCGGTTGCCTTCTTTGGCCAGAATATTCATGACCGCTGCTATCGCAGACCGTTCTACGAACGTGGTCAGTTTGCCGAAACCTTCGATGACGAAGGCGCCCGTAAAGGCTGGTGTCTGTACAAGCTGGGCTGCAAAGGGCCAACGACGTACAACGCCTGTGCAACACTCAAGTGGAACGAGGGAACCAGCTTCCCGATCCAGTCTGGCCACGGTTGTATTGGCTGCTCAGAACCGAATTTCTGGGATAAGGGCGGTTTCTACAACGCGCTGTCGGTAGGCAATTGGGGCAATCGTGATGCCTTGCTTGGCGCTGCAGCTGCCGGTGCAGCTCTCGGCGTTGGCTCAGCAATTGCGGCTCGCGCTCGCAAGAAGAAAGCACAGGCAGCTGAGGAGGTATAACAATGACCCTTCTTGAATTTGCCAGCGGTCCCGGTATGCAGTGGGCGCTCTGGATATTTGTGTTTGGTGTTGTCTGGCGCCTCATCGGTGCGATGTTCCTGCTATCAAGGAAGGATCTGAGCGAGCCGCGCGAGTACAACAGTGTTGCGGCTGGAGTTGGTGCAATAATTTCGCGATCCGCACCAGCGCACGCGTTCGAAAAATCAATTCGCTTCCAGCATGTCACCGGATACGCCTGGCATTTCGCGCTGTTTATTTCGGTGCTGTTCTTCGCGCCGCACATCCTGTTCTTCGAGTCTGTGCTCGGATTCAGCTGGCCACACTTGCCGAATACGATCATCCTGATAACCGCGGCAGTCGCAGTAGCCGTGTTAATCGCGCTGTTGATCCGCCGCGCGACGCATCCGGTACAACGCTTTATTTCCAACGCGGACGATTACATCAGCATTTTCGTTGTGCTCATTCCACTTGTAACCGGAATTCTTGCCTTTGCTCACGTCGGCGGGCGTTACGAAACCTTGCTTGCCATCCATCTGCTCAGCGTCGAAGTTATGCTCATCTGGTTCCCGTTCGGCAAACTGATGCATGCAATCATGACGATGCCGGCTCGCTATCAGGCCGGCACGGCATTCGGCCGCAGGGGGGTTAAGGCATGAGCATTGAAGCAATGTCACTGCAGGACTTCCGCAACAGGGTGCAGCAACAGTGTGAAGGTGTTCCTGGCCAGGACCTGTCTGACGAAGAACGAGTGCGGCGCGCCAAGAAAATGTTCATGAAAAAGCTGAACGGACACAGGGCCGTCGACCTTGATTCCTGCCTGCAATGCGGCATGTGTGCCGAGGCCTGTCATTTTTACGAAGCAACGCAAGACGAAAGATACGCCCCGGTGTACAAATATCGGCCGTTGCGCCGCTTCTATCGCCGCGAGATGAGCCCGATGCGCTGGTTCTATCGGCCATTTACACGGGACATTACGGCTGATGACCTCAGGGAGTGGCGACACCTCGTGTACGACGCGTGCACGGGTTGCGGGCGCTGCGACATGATATGTCCGATGGGCATCAAGATTTCGGCGGCGATCAGAGTCGTACGCCATGGTCTCGCTGCGGCCGGTTACGTGCCGGATGAGATGCGGGTAATTCGCAACGAACAACGAGACAAGAACACACTGTTTGGAGTGGGTGCGGAGCAATTTAAAGACCTCGTCGCCAAGATCGGCGCACAAGGTGTCGACATTCCGCTGGATCGCGAGCAGGCCGATGTGATGTTGCTTACAACGGCTGTCGAAGTCTTGATGTTCCCCGATGCGCTTGCAGCGAACGCGAAAATCCTCAACAAGGCAGGTGCCAACTGGACGATGTTCAGTGATACCTTCGAAGCGACGAACGTCGGTATTATCACCGGCGATGATCCGACAATGGACCTGGCAATACGGCGTATTGTCGACAAAGCCAAAGCCTGCGGCATAAAGACCGTGCTGATACCGGAGTCAGGCCACGCTTACCAGACTTTGCGCTGGGAGGGTGCCACAGAGATGGGCGAGGCGCTGCCATTCGAGACCTTTTCGATGCCGGAGTTTATCTCAACTGAAATTAAGGCAGGCCGCCTGAACCTCAAGGCGCAATCGAATGGCGCCTCGGTGACGTACCACGATCCGTGTCGTCTGTCCCGCAAGGGAGGTGTCATGCAGCAACCACGAGACGTGCTTGCGGCGCTGGGACTTGATGTGCGTGAAACGCCCGCCAACCAACGCGAAAACTATTGTTGTGGTGGTGGTTGCGGCGAATTTGTTCTGTGCAGTGCGGCGGATTTGCGGCAAAAGGCATTTGAGATAAAGAAGAGAGAATTTGATGAGACCGGAGCGGACAAGGTCGTTACGGGATGCGTCAATTGCAGAATTAACCTGATGATCGGCGCTGACAACGCCGGTTGGGAAACACCCGTAACGAGCTTTGTAGAAACCGTTGCAGATCGATTGGCTAATTAGATATTAGGTAGGAAGCGACATGAATGATCGTGTGGTCGTAGACCCGATTACCAGAATAGAAGGCCATCTGCGTATAGAAGCACAGATGAATGGAAATCATATTGCTGAGGCTTATTCCTCGGGAACAATGGTTCGCGGTATAGAAATTATCCTGCGCGACCGAGACCCGCGCGATGCCTGGGCATTTGCACAGCGCATTTGCGGTGTCTGCACGTTGGTGCACGGCATTGCATCGGTGAGGTCCGTTGAGGACGCGCTGAATTATGAGATTCCGAAGAACGCGCAGCTGATACGCAACCTGATGATCGGCGCACAGTACGTGCACGATCACGTCATGCACTTTTATCATCTGCATGCGCTTGACTGGGTTGATGTCGTATCTGCGCTATCTGCGGATCCCAAGGCCACCTCCGATCTCGCACAAAGCATTAGCAGTTACGCGAAGAGTTCGCCGGGTTACTTCGCCGACATGCAGAAAAAAGTCAAAGACTTTGTCGAAGCCGGGCAACTGGGTATTTTCGCGAAAGCTTATTGGGGTCACCCCGCTTACAAGTTGCCGCCTGAAGCCAATTTGATGGCAGTCTCGCATTACCTCGAAGCTCTGGCCTGGCAACGAGATGTCGCAAAAATACAAACGATCTTCGGCGGCAAGAACCCTCACCCGAACTTCCTTGTCGGCGGCGTGCCCTGCCCGATCGATCTCGATTCGGACTCCGCTATTAATGCGGCGCGGCTCTCAACCGTGCTGGGGCTCATCACGAAAATGCGTGATTTCGTCGATCAGGTGTATGTGCCGGACACACTCGCGATCGCGAGCTTCTACAAGGACTGGGGCGCACAGGGAGAAGGCACAGGCAATTTCATGTCGTACGGCGATTTCCCTGAGAACGGTACAAATGACGTTTCTTCATTCCTGTTCCCGCGCGGCGCCATACTTAACCGTGACCTCTCGACGATCCATGAAGTCGACCTAAACGCGATGGACGAGGTGAAAGAGCACGTTTCGCATTCCTGGTACAAATACAAAGACGGCAAGGATGTCGGCCTGCATCCTTACGAGGGTGAAACGGAATTCGATTATGACGGGCCAACGCCGCCGTACGAACAGCTGGATGTGGAGAAGAGCTACTCGTGGCTCAAATCCCCTCGCTGGAAAGGCCATGCGATGGAAGTCGGTCCGCTTGCCAGGGTTCTCATGATGTACGCATCCGGACATGAGCAGACGCAAGAACTCGTTAATTACACGTTAAAGACGCTAAATGTTCCCGTTGACGCACTATTCTCGACATTGGGCAGGACCGCGGCACGCACGCTCGAAACCAAGGTGGTCGCCGACAATATGCAGACCTGGTACGACAACCTGATTGGCAATATCAAGTCAGGTGACACACGTACGTTCAACGAGGTTCTGTGGGAGCCGTCATCGTGGCCGAAGAAGGCTCGGGGCGTCGGCTTCATGGAAGCTCCACGTGGTGGTCTGGCACACTGGATCGTCATAGAGGACGAGAAAATCGCTAACTACCAGTGTGTGGTTCCGAGCACCTGGAACGCCGGACCACGCGATGCTGAAGGCCAGCCCGGGCCGTACGAGGCCGCACTTGCAGGCCACTACCTGCACGACCCGAAACAGCCTATTGAGATTCTGCGGACAATTCACAGCTTCGATCCGTGTATTGCTTGCGCTGTCCATGTAACCGACCCGGATGGCGAAGAGATCGTCAACATCAAGATACGATAGGAAGTGAGAACGACGATGAGACAACTATTGGCGCTTATTCTGATTCCGGGAATCTCCGGCATTGCGGCTGCACACACGCTCGACGATAAAGATGGGCTGGTGACACAGCTTTATCACCAAATGTTGGGATCACACCACTTACCGCTTACAATGCTGCTTATCATTGGCGGCATCGTGCTATTGCGGCGGTGGCAAAAGGCGCGTCGACAGTAACACCAGCACTACTGGCGAGGCGCAGAATTGAGGGCATTACATTCCCTGCCAATTTCGGTATAAGAGAAGAAATTTCAGGGAGCAACCAATGTCGTCAGAAAACGTAGAGGTCGTCGAACCGTCCGCGCAGCAATTTGCTGGACGGTCGTTTTCGCAGACCGCTAAACGGCTGTTTCACGCCACTCGCCCCAAATTTTTCCCAGCCTCCGCTTTCTCTGTTCTCATCGGCACGGCCTGGGGTGTACAGGCTACTGGCGGTTTCTCCGCATCGGTATTTGCCCTGGCCTTACTGGCGACCGTTTGTGTCCACGCAGCCAGCAACGTGCTGAACGACGTGGGTGATGACTCCGGCGGTACGGACCGGCAAAACAAAGACCGTATCTACCCGTACACGGGCGGTTCCCAGTTCATCCAGAAAGGCATCATGAGCGCGCCGGAAATGGCGCGCCTCGGCATCAGCTTGTTGACTGTCGCTGCCATAGCCGGGTTGGTACTGATTATCCTCAAGGGGCCACTAGTTCTGTATTTTGGCCTGGTGGGCGTTGCGCTGGCGGTACTGTATTCGCTGGGGCCGGCGCACTTGAGCTCGTTAGGGGTTGGTGAGACCGCCGTCGCGATTGGATTTGGCATTGTGCCGGTCGTTGGTGCTGCGTGGCTCCAGGGAGCGCCACTCGATTCGACTTTGCTGATCGTTTCCCTGCCCACAAGTATCTGGGTCGCGATGATCCTATTGGCAAATGAGGTACCCGATATAGCCGCTGATGGCGCCACGGGTAAACGAACACTGCCTGTTCGCCTTGGCCTCACAGCGACAGCGTTCATCTACGTCATATCACACATCGGCGCCGTAATGGCCATAGCATGGCTGGCCTATACGGGCGCCTTGCCATTGATTGCCCCATTAGTACCGGCTGGCTTGCTGGTGCTCGCGTTTCGCGGTGGTATTGCCATCAAAAAAGGTGTGGAATACCGAAGTAGTATGACGCGGGCAATCGAGGGTACTCTCGCCATCCATACAGCAGGTTCTTTGTGGTTTTGTGCATGCATCTTGTACATGCACTGGTGGCCTGTAACTTAGAGACAGTAGTGCCCTATGCGGATAACAATAAAGAAGGGACTTAATGTCCCGATCTCCGGATCGCCCGATCCGGTCGTCGAGAACGGAAGAGATGTCAGCAGCGTAGCGCTGCTGGGCTGGGATACACCCGGTCTAAAACCGTCCATGGCCGTTGCCGAGGGCGATCGCGTCAAGCTGGGGCAGGTTCTGTTTAAGGACAAGCGCAACCCTGACGTACCGTTCACAGCGCCAGGCAGCGGCGTCGTTGCCAAGGTTCATCGTGGTGAACGGCGTGTCCTGCAGTCGGTTGTCGTCGAGCTGGACGGCTCGGACGAAGAGACTTTTCCTGTTGTTGATGCCGGGAAAATCGATGCCCTGGACGCCGGCGAAGTTCGCCGGGTTCTTGTCGAATCAGGTTTCTGGAACTCGCTGCGCGGCCGTCCTTTCGGCCGCATCCCCCATCCGGAGGCCAAACCCAACTCTATTTTCGTCACTGCGATGGACACCAATCCATTGGCCCTGAACCCGGCCATGGTTATTGCAGAAAATACCGAAGCTTTCATTACCGGACTGCGGCTCATTGACAAGCTGTCAGACGGGCCGACATTTGTTTGCACCGCGCCTGACACAGATATCCCCTGCCCCGACAACGGCACCGTCAAGCACGTTGAGTTCGCTGGCCCTCACCCGGCCGGCCTCGTCGGCACGCACATCCATTTTCTCGACCCGGTTGGCGTGAAGAAAACCGTTTGGCACATTGGATACCAGGACACAATCGCCGTCGGACGACTGTTCCTGACCGGGCGTATACCGACTGAACGAGTTATCGCTGTCGGCGGGCCGATGGTTACCCGTCCGCGCATATTGCGTACGCGAAGAGGCGCCAGCACGACCGATCTATTGGTTAACGAGCTCCGACCCGGTAATTCTCGCGTTGTTTCGGGATCCGTACTGGCTGGACATCGCGCCGCCGGCGCGCTCGCGTGGCTTGGCCGCTATCGCAATCTGCTAAGCGTATTGCAGGAAGGCAGCCCGAGAGA
>CAYTNO010000003.1:0-21085 GCA_964439125.1 uncultured Woeseiaceae bacterium
GAACCGTTGATGCCGTGAGCCGTCATTGTCGTCAGATATCAGACGTTTGACGAACCCAGTGTCCTCGATCCAGGTATCGGTGTCGCTCTTGTCGTAGAAATCGCTGATGCAGGTTCTACCCGGCGGTCAGCGGCACCATTGTGATCTCAACCCGCCGGTTTGCCTGGCGCCCTGCAGCCGAGCTGTTGTCGGCGACCGGTCGCTGTTCACCCGCGCCAAACGTAATAAGACGCTGGCCCGATATGTTTCTTGCCTGAAGGTACTGCGACACTGAAGAAGCGCGACGCTCCGACAAGGCCTGGTTGTAGCCGTCTGAGCCGGTGCTGTCCGTGTGGCCCGCAACCTCGATAACGGTCTGGTCGAATTCTTTCAGAACCTTGCCAACCGAACCAAGTACCTCAAAAAACGCCGGATTGAGATCGGAGCTGTCCGTGGCGAACGTGACGTTGCCAGGCATATTCAACGTGATGTTGTCGCCAATGCGCGTGACGCTAACGCCTGTGCCTGCGAGCTCGGCGCGCAGCTTCGCCTCCTGCTTGTCCATGTAATAACCGACGGATCCACCAGCCAATGCTCCTACGCCGGCACCAATAAGGGCGTGCTGACGCCGCTCGAGCGAGTCATCACCGGTCATTAGACCGGCTACGGCACCAGCCGCTGCGCCAATGAGCGCACCTTTAGTGGCGTTACTGGTTTGCTCGTCGCCCGTGTAGGCCTCCAGGGTTTTACAACCGCCGGCAATTACTGCGGTCCCAACGACCGCAAGCTGCAATAATCTGATATTCATAATCCTCACCTTGTGTTCGCAGACAAACATCGTGTCTGTCCACATTTCGTGTGCACTCTAGCATTTAGCAGCAGATCACCTGAACGACCACTTAACAGTTTTGCTTATGTAGAATAGGCGCTCAAGACCCCGAGGCAGGCCATGAATGAAGCAGACGGTTGGTTGACGCGCTACGAGGAAACTCACAGCGATCTGACGCATCCGGGTGTTTACTGGGCCTCTGTGCCGATGATCGTCCTGGGCACGGTTGGGCTGTTGTGGTTGCTGCCGACCCCGGACGAGTTCTTCAAAATCTCACCACTGTTGAATTGGGGCAGTGCTTTTTTGATGGTTACTGCCGTCTACTATTTCATCATTTCTGTATCGCTCGCGATTGGAATGCTGCCCTTCATTCTAGGTGTCGCGACTTTTCAGGTATGGCTCTCAAATTCAGATTACACTCCCCTCCGAGTCACCGTGGCCATGCTGGTCGCGGGTGTAATCGGCTTGTGGCTTGGCCGCTTCAATAAGGGCAGTATGGGCGCCATTTTCCAGGATCTGCAGCTGATGATGATCGGTCCCGCCTGGCTGCTTTCCGTAATTTATAGACGAATTGGAATACCGTATTGAACACTCAAGATAGCAATCTCAATCCACTGGATCTTTTCGATGTCCGCGCTGAATTTTCGGACGAAGAACACATGGTCCAGGACTCGGTCGCTCGCTTTGTCGACGACCAGGTAATCCCGGTGATGCGCGAGGCATTTGAACAGCATCATTTTCCGCGTGAACTGGTTCCAATGGTCGCTGACCTTGGTTTGTTCGGCAGCTCAATCGACGGTTACGAGTGTGCGGGACTCAACAACATTTGCTACGGGCTGATTTGCCAGGAACTCGAGCGCGGTGACAGCGGGCTGCGCAGTTTTGTGTCTGTGCAGAGCAGCCTGGTCATGTTCCCTATTCATGCTTACGGATCCGAAGAACAAAAACAACGTTGGTTGCCGGCAATGTCTCGCGGCGAAGCGATCGGTTGTTTTGGCTTGACCGAACCACATGGTGGCTCCGACCCCGGCAACATGAAAACGCACGCAAAGCGTGACGGGGATGACTGGATCATCAATGGGTCGAAAATGTGGATCACCAACGGCACGATTGCCGATGCAGCGATCGTCTGGGCGATGACCGACGAAGGTGTCAAAGGCTTTATCGTCGAGAAAGACATGCCCGGCTTTACGGCTCCTGAGATTGAAAACAAATTTTCGCTGCGCGCTTCTGTGACTTCCGCATTATTCCTCGATGACGTGCGGGTTCCCGAGGCAAATGTCCTGCCTGGCGCAACCAGTCTTAAAGCACCGCTAAGTTGCCTGACCCAGGCGCGCTACGGCATTGCCTGGGGCGTGATCGGCGCAGCCCAGGCCTGCCTCGACGAAGTCATTCGTTACAGCGCGGATCGCATCATGTTCAACAAACCCCTGTCTCATACGCAGACTATTCAAATTCGCCTTGCCGATATGGCGCGGCGCATCACGACGGCACAGCTCCTGGCTCTGCAGCTCGGCCGGCTCAAGGACCGGGGTCGACTCAGCCCCACACAGGTGTCGCTCGCAAAATGGAATAACTGTCGCGCAGCCCTGGATATCGCCAGAGATGCCCGGGACATTCTCGGTGGCAGCGGCATCAGCGCCGAGTACGTTCCTATTCGGCACATGCTCAACCTGGAAAGCGTTATCACTTACGAAGGAACTGAGACCATCCACCAGCTCGTTGTGGGCAAAGAGTTGACCGGCGCCAACGCTTTTGGGTAGCCCTGCTTGATAAAAACCCGCCTGCCATTGGATCGCGACGTTTGGCATATCGCCGCACCAATGATTCTTTCCAACAT
The DNA here is from genome assembly GCA_964439125.1 of uncultured Woeseiaceae bacterium. Taxonomy (GTDB): domain Bacteria; phylum Pseudomonadota; class Gammaproteobacteria; order Steroidobacterales; family Woeseiaceae; genus UBA1847. The sequence continues at coordinate 2,649 of CAYTNO010000003.1, forward strand.
CTCCGTGCCGCTGCTCGGCATGGTCGACACGGGCGTCACGGGTCATCTCGAGAGCTCGACTTACCTGGGCGCCGTCGCAATCGGCGGCACTATCTTCGGTTTCCTGTACACGGGCATGAATTTCCTGCGTATGGGAACAACTGGCATCGCAGCCCAGCGTTTTGGTGCCAATGACAATGACGGCCTGCGCGTTTCGCTGGGGCAGGCCATCATCGTTGCGTTGCTAATCGCGTTCGCGCTTATTGCCGCCCAACGCCCGATTGGCCGAATGGCGATGGACCTTATCGGCGCCGAAGCTGACGTAAAGACTTACGCACTGCAGTATTTTTCCATTCGCATCTGGAGTGCGCCGGCCACGCTGGCAAACTTCGCTCTCATCGGCTGGTTTATCGGGATGCAGAACGCGCGCGTGCCACTGCTTGTCTTTCTAACGATCAACCTGAGCAACATAGCTCTCGACTTGTGGTTCGTGCTGTCTCTCGGCATGAAGGTCGACGGCGTAGCACTTGCGTCCGTCATTGCCGAGTATTCCGGCCTGATGGTTGGACTCGCGTTCGCGATACGTGCGCTGCGTCGGCGCGCCGGCCACTGGCCATTCGCGCGGCTATTCAACCTTCGCGCGTATGCCGCATTCTTCTCTGTGAACGCACACTTGTTCATCCGCACGATGGCGTTGGTGTTCACGTTCGGTTTCGTCACCGCACAAGGCGCCAGACTTGGCGGTTTGTTTCTGGCTGCCAATGCCGTGCTTATGAACCTGCAGACACTAACGTCGTTCGGCCTCGACGGTGTGGCACATGCGGCCGAGGCGCTGGTTGGCAAGGCCGTGGGAGAAAAACGGCGCGATGCACTTGAGCAAGCTGTCCGCCTGACACTCAAGTGGTCGCTGCTCATCGCACTTGGTTTTTGTGCGGCCTATGTCGTGGCCGGCCCGCTTTTGGTGCGCTTATTAACCGACCTTCCAGAGGTGCGCGAAACAGCCATGGAATTTCTACCCTGGCTTATTATCTCGCCGCTTGTTTCGGTCTGGTCGTTTCTCTACGACGGCGTCTACGTCGGCGCAACTCGTGCAAAAGCAATGCGCAACATCATGATCTTTTCAACGCTCATCGTTTTCCTGCCTGCCTGGTACTTGCTGCAGGGCTACGGCAACCACGGCTTATGGCTGGCCTTCACGCTATTCATGGCCAGTCGCGGAATCGGCATGCACATCTTTTATCGCAAGTCAGTGTTGCCGTCAGTGATCTGACGACCGCACATCCTCGACCTTAACCGCCACAGTCTCCCCCCTGGATACCGGATAGCCCAACGATATCCATCCCTGTATGCCTTCCCATAGCACCGCTGTATTTGTGATACCGCGCGCGCGCAGCTTCCTGCTAACCGATTCGGCTGCAGCGCGAGGACACTCGCAATAAGTGACGATGAGTGTGCCGTCGGTCGGTAGATCATCGAATAGTTTGTCGACCCCGTCGTAGTAGTAGGGCAACGGAACCGAACCCTCGATGTTCGCCATTTGCCACAAAGCCATAACGCGGGTATCGAGCAACACCAGGCGCCGGCCATCGCGCAACGCCTTGTCGAGGTCGGCGGACATTACGTACAGATCATCTTTCAACTCGAACTCAGGCGCCGGCGCAGCAGGGTTCAAGATGTAGTCCTCTTTCGCCGGTGGCGAACGGTAGACGGGTTTCTCAAGTGCCCAGCCGCTGGCCCTGCTTCGCAGGAACGCTGTCACCGAGTCGATTTCGTCCTCTGAAAGCTTGTCTGCGAACGCGGGCATCTCGGTACCGTCTCTGCCGTTCTGAATTGCGTACTTCAGGAAAGAGTCCATCGTCAGCGACAACATTGCGGCGTTTCCCAGGGCTGTGCCGGTGACACCCTCTCCATTGGCGCCATGACATTCGGCACACTCGCGAGCGTAAACCTGAGCGCCCAGTGAAATGTCGCCAATTACCGGATCGCGCGACAACTCAACCTTCTCTACGTCGACTTGTTCCTTCAGCCATGCCAACACGTTAAAAATCTCGTCTTTCGTCATGGGCCCGCCAACCTCTTCGAAGAAGCCGGCCATCGGCGTACCGTGCCTGCCATACGCGGTGGGGAACCAAAGGTGCCAGCGATACGCTGTGCTCAGGAGTGACTTTGATTTTAGCGATGGGGCATGGTCATTGACGTGGCCCTGGCGGTCATCGCCGTGGCAGAGCGCACAGTATTTTTGATAATCCGCTGCGGCGGCTGCCGATTCTTCGTTCGTCAATGCCGCTGCCTGAGCAAACGCGATACTGCTGCTTAGTAATGCGAGTAACCCACCGACAAGCACGGCGCTCCTGTGTTTCCCCATTCTGCCTCTCCGTCCTTCAAAATGTGAATCGGATCACAAATACTGCCCAACAGGCGAGTATTGACCGCATCTTGTGATCGGTATCCCGTCAAATCTCGCCACATACAGGCATTGTTCCACAGGAATCAAGATCAGAAAACATTTGAGAACGGCAATGTGGCTACCAAAAACTGTCTATGAGCGCGTGCCGCAGTACTGGCTGGTACTGGGCCTGCTTTTCATGTCATCGGGCATGTATCTCGGCTTCGAATACCGCCTGGCCTATTTTTACTTTGGCGTCGGGCTAATTTGCGCCCTTTGGAGCATGTGGGCTTTTTCAGTCCGCCTGCGCAACAGAACGACGTCGCACGGTACTGAATCAGAATTGACGCAGCCCCCTTTAAATAGAGGGTGAAATCGATTATGTGGTTACCAACCCCAGTCTACGAACGCATTCCGCAGTTTTTGTTTTTGCTCGGACTGTTGTTCATGTCAGCCGGAACATACATTGGCTTTGACTACCAACCGACGTTCTTCTATTTCGGTGTCGGCTTAGGGTGCTCCACGTGGGGTCTGTGTATATTTGCCATGCGCAGACGCGCTCGCATGGCCCAGGACCGGCAGCGAGAAGCCACTGACAACCTGATCCCGGGCGCCGGAAGCGCTACTTAAAGTCTGCTCGACCACCCCCACCCGCTTCACTCTCGTCGGTTTCGACGAGGATGTAGAATAGGGCGCAGACATACCTGCGCTGTAACCTCGAAGGGGCTCAATGGGCTGGAAACAACTAAGTTCCCGCGTCGTTTTTGAAAACGACTGGATGGAAATTCGTGAGGATCACGTAGTCAACCCTGGCGGCGGCGAGAATCAGTACGGATATGTCCACTTCAAAAACCGCGCCGTCGCGATTATTCCGCTGGATGACGAACTGAACATCTGGCTGGTGGGGCAGCAGCGCTACACGCTTGGCCAGTGGTCGTGGGAACTGCCGATGGGCGGTGCTCCACTTGAAGAGCTGCCGCTTGTGGCCGCAAAGCGAGAGCTAAAAGAGGAAACCGGTCTTTCCGCTGAACGTTGGACCGAGATTATGCAGTTACACCCGAGCAACTCGATTACCGACGAAATCGGATACGTCTATCTGGCGGAAGAGCTTACTGATGGTGAAACCGATTTCGAGGAAACCGAAGCTCTCGAGATTCGTAAACTTCCGCTCGAAGACGCGCTGACGATGGTTCGCGACGGCAGCATTAGCGATGCGATCAGCGTTGCGGCGTTGTTACGCATCGCCGAAATCAAAATACCATCTTCGCAGTAACAACAAAGCGCAGCGGGCCGCCGGCCACGCGCGCATCAAACGGATAACACGTTACCAGGCTCAGCATCGGCGACTCGGTATCGAGCAACAAGCTGCCGCGACGCGAATCAACAACGTCGATGCCGATAATCTTGTACAGATGTTTGAGGCCGCCAGTTTCTTCAATGAACAACGACTCGCCGATAGCGACGTCACGAAGAAAGCTGAAATGTGTATCACGATGTCCGGCGATAACGCTGTTGCCATGCTCGCCCGGTAACGAGCTCGCACTCAGGTGGCCGGGGCCGAAAGCGAGCGTTCGCCCCGATCCACCCGCCAACACGATCAGATCCACCTCTCCAGACTTCGCGGACAACCTCGCCACCGGCCACGTGTCTGCCCACGGCCAGGGCACGGGATGCTCTGTGCCATCGGCTGCCCGGTTCCATGCTCGAACCATCAACTCCTGTGCCAGCCACGCTTTCGCGGGAATGTAGGCACCCTGACCGAGTTGCCAGAAGCCGAGACATAGCAGACACGCCACCAGCCAACCCCGAATCGACCTAGTACGCCAGGCCATGACGAGAATTCCGGCGCAGCGCGGGCGTTGTTAACAACAGCAATGCTGCGATAAGCAGCGCCAACCCGGTGTGTCGCATTGCCGGCGCACTGGTGGCCGTTGCAGGAAATCCGAAAATTGCCGAACCACTTTGGCCGTATGGCATGAGGTTCGCGACTTTTTCCGTCTTCAGGGGGTCGGTCGATTCTCGAGCCGGTGTCTTGTCGATCGCGACAAGACTCGTGTGTTTGCTGACCAGGTGATGTTTGAGGGCAGTATCGACTATGGCTTTACGGGTCTCTTGAGCGTCGGCACCCCTGCGCTCGAGATCAAGCAGGTTGCCGATGCGAGCCCGCGCCCACAGCGCGGCAACTCCCGGACTGTCTTCGCTAAGGTTCAATGCGAGGTCTCGCGTCCATGCGCCGCTGACGGAGTCGCCAACTATGCGCACCGAGTCACCCGGGCGAAATGTGCCGGAAGCTTTCACTTTTACGGTTACCGGTTCGCCGAGGTACAGATCCGGCACAACCGCCGGGTATGGATCGACAACAACACCGCTCGGCCATTGCACCGCGATATTGGTTACTTGTGGTTGTTCAAGCTTTTGAAACAGGTGATCCATTTTCTCGCCGACTTCGTGCAGCGAACTGATCGTCGTAAAACTGCCGCGCCCGGCCTCTGCTGCCTTGCGCATAAACCAGCTGTTCGGCGCCGAGCCTATGCCGACAGTGAACAACCGCGCATTACCAAGCCCGCTTTCGATAAGCCCGAAAAGACCTTCTTCATTTCCCACGGCGCCATCGGTTATGAAAATGATCTGCTTCAGGTGCGACTCCGACGCCGTGGATCGCAGCGCGTGTTGCAGGGCCGGCCGCATGTTGGTGCCCCCATTCGCCTGCAACTGCCTGACGAAATCCTTCGCGCTGCTCAGAGCTGCAATGTCGGCAGCAACGCTTGTCGCAAAGAGCGGATTCGCGTGAGAATTAAATTCGATGACATTGAACCGATCGTGCGGCTGTAAGCCGCCCAGAGCCCGTTGCAATGCCCGTTTCGCCTGCTCAATCGAGACACCGTGCATGGAGCCCGATGTGTCGACGATGAAGATCATTTCCCTTGGCATCCGCACGGTCGTTGCTTCGCCAGTATCGGGCGGCATGACCATAAGCAGGTAGTGAGGTTCGCCCTGAAGCGTTTCCGTAAACACCATTGCCCGAGGGGACGACGATGCAACAGGGCGCCACAGCAGTTCGAAATCGTGATCCATGGGCACCCTGTTACCGGCAAGCGTGACGGCATAGTGACCGCTCGTTTCGGCAACATTGACCGGGTGATATCGGCTCGCAATGATCTCCAGTGGCACGCCGGCGTTGACGCTGGCCTGCAGTGATACCTTGTGCGCCCGGGATGCGGACACCATTGGCGGAGTAATCTGTGACGCGTCGCTGACTTCATCGGTATCGGATGACCAGCCATTGCCAACCTTGTCCGGCAGCGCCTGGCCGGGGATATAGCGCGGCGTAAGCGTCATCGGATAGCGAAGGCTGAAAACGCCGTTGTCGAAATGAACGTCCTCCATGTACTCGATCTCGACGATAACGGTCTCGCCGGGCGCGATATTGGCTACAGATGTCGTGAACAAATTCGCGCGCTGTTGCTCCACAAGGCTCGTTTTCTTGCCCGCCTGTTTTGCTTGTTCGTACGCTTTTCTGGCCTGCTCTTTTTCCTGAATCTCAGCTTCGATATAGCGATCGCCAATGTACAAGCGCATGTGGTCAACGGCCGCCTTGTCCGGCAGCGGGAACACATAGGTTCCTTCTACCCATTCACTGCCCTCATTCTTGAACTCCTGCATGACGGAAACACGTGCAACGAGCCCATTTACGGTGATATTGACGTCAGTATTCAGGAGGGTTGCCGTTACATAGCCCTGTTCCATGCGCATCAACAGGCTGCCTGTCTGCATGGCGCCCGGTGATGCGGTGGCGAAGGCGCCACCCGGCCGAATTGATAGCAGCGCCGCAAGCAGCAACATCCAAACAGCTCTCGACGCACGTTTTGATTTGAACATCCCGGTTCTCCTTCTGGTCTAAGGGTCATTGCAACAAGTCAAAACGCCAGAACGCGGACGATGGCATGGCAATGCACCGACGGAATGTGGCAAATTGTGACGACCAACCAGGGAGCACCCGTGGCAAAACGTATTGCGATTGTTGAAGACGAGGCGGCCATCCGCGACAACTATGCCGCGGCATTCAGGCGGGAGGGCTATGAGGTCGAGCCATACGACGCCCGTGATTCCGCATTGCAGGCATTCGAAGCGCGTTTGCCCGATCTTGTCGTTATCGACATAAACCTGAAAGATGACGTCGAAGGCGGCTTCGAACTCTGTCGGGAGTTGCGCGCAAGAGCCGCGGAACTGCCAATCATTTTCCTCACGGCACGCGACAGCGAATTTGATGCGGTATCCGGTCTGCGACTCGGCGCGGACGATTACCTGACCAAAGACATCAGTCTGCCGCACCTTATGGCGCGGGTTGCAGCTTTGTTCAGACGGCTCGACGCAATGCAGAAGCCACATTCAAAAGAAAACCGGATAACGCGCGGCGACCTGGAAATCGACACCGATCGCATGACCATACTTTGGCAGAATCAAGCAGTCGGGCTGACCTTGACAGAGTTCTGGCTTGTCCACTCGATGGCTCGCTATCCAGGGCACGTCAAGAACCGGCAACAATTGATGGATGCGGCGCAAGCCGTTCTGGACGACAACACGATAACGTCACACATCAAGCGCATTCGACGAAAGTTCGTAGCCATAGATGCTGGTTTCGACGCGATAGAAACCGTTTACGGCATGGGCTATCGCTGGCTTGCCAATTAGCCGCTGACAATGAACCTGAAGCAGCAGCTGCTCCTTGTTAGCCTGCTCACGCTCGTGCTGCCCTGGGCCGGCGTTCAGTTCATTCGCGAAACCGAGTCCGCACTGCGGGCCGGACAGCAGCAGATGCTCGCCGGTACCGCTCGCGCCGTAGCCGATTCACTCGCGCAATACGTAGAAGAATTTCCACCCACCCAGGTCGGCGAACGCTTTGCCGGCGACCAACTGTATGGCCACGAGCTCGAATCGAAACCTGAGATCGATGGTTATTTCAATGATTGGACTATCGAGCGGGAGTCGCTGCGGACTTTGCGTGGCTCCGACGGCCCGGTGCGTTTCGCCCTCGGTTTATTTGATGAGGCCGTTTATCTTTACGTCGAGGTCAGCGATAGAAATGTCGTCTACGCAACGCCCGCTACAGCGGCGCTGGAGTCCGGGTCACGCTATGCCGATCGCATCAGCCTGATCAACACCAGCCCACCGTATCGGGAGGAAGCGCTTACGTTTGCCGCTGAAGCGCCAGGTTCGGTCGTAGCGTATCTGCGAAACGAGTATGGTTTCGCCCCTGACCCGACGGTCCTTGCAACCTGGCAGGATGTGCCCGGTGGCTACCAGCTTGAAGCGCGTATTCCGGCCAGCAAGCTCGGCACCCATCTCGGCATAGTGGTCAGCAACACCGCGAGTGAGCTTGCGGCACCGGTGCGCAGCGCGAGTTTTTCGGCAGCAAAGCCCGGCAGGCTTGTCACAAAGTCTGTGGAGCTCAGCGATATCGCAGCCGGCCTTGCCCAGCCCGGCATGCGCCTGATCGTGACAGACCTCTCGGGTTGGCGAATCGCGACCGGCGGCAATATCGTTCCGCCCCAATCGTCAACTGCAAACGCTAACTCGGCATGGCTGCGCATCGCCTACAACGCGCTGGTCAAGTCGGGTCAGCAGGCTGAATTGGCAGAACCAGATCCGGGAGGACGAGAACAGCAAAGCTACATTGTCCAGGCACTGGGTGGCCAGGAAACGGTTAGCTGGTTTCGCAGCGCTGACAGTGGACGGGCGGTCGTTGCAGTGGCGCAGCCGATAACGACGAACAACACGACGCTCGGTGCCGTTGTGCTGCAGCAAGGCACCGACGCGATCCTGAGTCTGACAAACCAGGGTTTAGCTCGCCTGATTAACGTTACGTTGATTGCGACGCTTCTCGTTGCGTTTACATTACTCGGATATGCGAGCTGGTTATCACGCCGCATCAGTAACCTCAGCGTTGCCGCCGAGGACGCGCTGGATGGCGACAACTTGCGCACGGCGTTGCCGAGTGCACTGGCTGGCGATGAGGTTGGTGACCTGTCTCGCAGTTTTTCGCACGTCTTGCGACAACTCGGTGAGTACAACGATTATCTTCGCTCACTTGCCTCAAAGCTCTCGCATGAATTACGCACGCCGCTTGCGATCGTTACATCATCGCTCGAAAACCTCGAACACGAACCTCTCAATAGGGCGTCGGCAGACTATGCCGCCCGGGCAAAGGGCGGCGCTGACCGTCTACGGCGAATTCTCACGGCCATGAGCGAGGCCAGCAGAGTTGAAGAACTGATGCAGCATGCGGAACCCGAGGAGTTTGATCTGTGCAAAGTGCTGGCATCGACAACCGCCGCGTATCAGGATGTTTACCCGGAGCGGGCGTTCGAGCTTACGCACGACGTCGACGATGCAGTGACACAAGGCTCGCCTGAGTTGCTCATTCAAATGCTGGACAAGCTCGTCGGCAACGCCGTCGATTTCAGCGACAAGCACGACGTCATTACGATTGGACTGAGCGCCGAAGACTCTTCGTTGCGACTCACCATTAGCAACCCGGGGCCGAAATTGCCCGAGACAATGCGCTCACAATTATTCGATTCGATGGTGTCTGTGCGCCCTGGGGCTGGGGACAAGCACCTTGGTCTGGGCTTGTATATTGCGAAACTGATTGCCGAAGGTCACGGCGGAAAAATTCAGGCCGACAACACCGACGTCGGTGTGCGGTTTACCGTGGTATTGCCACGGTCGCGCTAGACGCCGAGGTAGGCGGCAATGCTCTTCGCCGCCTCGCGGCCTTCGAACACCGCGGTTACGACCAGATCCGAGCCGCGAACCATGTCGCCACCGGCGAACACTTTCGGGTTGCTTGTTTGGTGAATATAGTCACCGACCGTGGCAACCCTTACGCGATCGCTTGGCAGCGTCTCAATTGAGAAATCTTCAAACCACGCTGGCGGATCCGGCTGAAAACCAAATGCAATAACGACAGCGTCGGCAAGAAGAACCTGTTCGGTTCCGGCTATGGGCTCGGGGCGACGGCGGCCGTCGGAGCCCACTTCACTCATTTGCGTTTCGACGACCTTAACGCCGGTCACGTGATCCTTGCCAACTATCTCAAGCGGCTGCCGGTTAAACAGGAACTCGATACCCTCTTCCTTGCTATTCGCTACTTCGCGTCGCGAGCCCGGCATGTTTTCTTCATCGCGTCGATAAGCACAGCGCACGCTCGCAGCGCCTTGACGAATAGCCGTGCGGTTGCAATCCATACCTGTATCACCGCCGCCGAGTACCACTACGTTTTTGCCAGCCAGATCGATGTAGGGAACGGAATCATCGTCGTAAGCCAGTTCGCGATAGACGTTTGATACGAGATACGGCAGCGCCTCGTGAACACCGGGCAGATCCTCGCCTGGAAAGCCACCGCGCACATTTTTGTATGTGCCCATGCCAAGAAAAACGGCATCAAAGTCTTCAAGCAACTCGTCAAATGGCTTGTCCTCGCCGATGCGTGTATTCAGGACGAATTTGACGCCCATGCCTTCGAGGATTTCCCGACGCTTATTAACGACCTCTTTTTCAAGCTTGAAGGGGGGAATTCCGTACGTAAGCAAGCCGCCAATATCGGGGTAAGCGTCATAAACCACGGAACGGATGCCCTGCCGGGCAAGCACATCGGCCGCTGCAAGACCTGCCGGGCCCGCGCCAACAATGCCGACGGTTTTTCCCGAGTCGACGACGTGCGACATGTCCGGGCGCCAACCGAGCTTCACGGCTTCGTCAGTTATGTACTTCTCGATGCTGCCGATTGTCACTGCACCGATACCGTTATTGAGCGTACACGCGCCCTCACAGAGCCTGTCTTGTGGGCAGACGCGCCCGCATATCTCGGGTAATGAATTTGTCTGGTGCGATAACTCGGCCGCCTCGAACAACTTTCCCTGTTCGATCAGATCCAGCCAGTTGGGAATGTAATTGTGAACCGGGCACTTCCACTCGCAATACGGGTTGCCACAGGCGATGCACCGGCCGGCTTGCGCCGCGGCGCTGGCACCATCGTAGCTCTCATAGATTTCACCGAAGTGTTTGACGCGCTCCCCGGCGTCTTCCCTGGCGGGATCCTTGCGCGGTATTTCGAGAAACTGTAGCGGGTGCTTTGACATGTCTATGCCGCCTGGCGCAGCGATGTAATTAGCGAACCGAGCTCCGCCGCCTTGGGCTTCACAACCCAGAACTTCGGCATGAACGTTCGGTAGTCGTCAAGAATCTGGCTGCCCCACTCGCTACCGGTAGCCTCGACGTGTTGTGTAATGAGCGACCGAAGGTGATGCAGATGCACCTCCATCGTTTCGGGTGTGATGCGATGAATATCGATAAGATCGTGGTTGTAGCGATCTACAAAGCAGCGATCGACATCCAGAACGTACGCAAAACCGCCGGTCATGCCAGCACCAAAGTTGATGCCCGTCTGGCCGAGCACGACGACCACGCCATCGGTCATGTATTCACAGCAATGGTCGCCCGACCCTTCGATAACCGCGGTAGCGCCCGAATTACGGACGGCGAAGCGTTCGCCAGCTGTGCCCGCGGCAAACAATTGGCCGCCGGTCGCACCGTACAGGCAGGTATTACCAATGATGGCGGTTTCCCTGACCAGGTAGTCGACGTCTTCAGGTGGACGGACAACAATGCGGCCGCCTGCCATGCCCTTACCCACGTAGTCGTTGGCGTCACCAATCAAAATCAGGTTGAGCCCTGAGACGTTCCAGACGCCAAGGCTTTGGCCGGCGGTGCCGCGCAGAAGAATGTCGATCGGTGCATCGCACATGCCTTCGTTACCATGTTGCCGGGCTATTTCGCCAGACAGCCGGGCGCCGATCGAGCGATTGAAATTCTTGATTTCAAAACCGAAGCGCCCACCGCTTTTAGCTTCAATAGCTGGCAGCGCCGCCCTCACCATCTCCTCTGCGAGTTCTCCCTTGTCGAACGGATCGTTACGCAGCTCGGTACAGAATTGTGCCGCATCACTGGCAATGCCTTCGGCCGATACAATCGGCGAAAGATCCAGACGTGACTGCCGATCCGTATTGCCGGGCTCAGGCTGTAACAAGTCGACCCGCCCGATAAGTTCCTCGAGCTTGCGGACGCCAAGCTCTGCCATCAGTTCGCGCGTGTCTTCCGCAACAAAACGGAAGAAATTGATAACCATATCGGGCAGGCCGATAAAGAACTCGCTGCGCAAAGTGCTGTTTTGTGTGGCTACGCCGGTCGCGCAGTTATTCAAGTGACAGATGCGCAGGTACTTGCAGCCCAATGCAACCATTGGCCCGGTACCAAAGCCGAAACTCTCGGCGCCCAGCATCGCTGCTTTGATAACGTCGATGCCGGTTTTTAGCCCGCCGTCGGTTTGTAAACGTACCTTGCCGCGCAGGTCGTTGCCGCGCAAAACCTGGTGCGCCTCGGAAAGACCAAGCTCCCAGGGGCTCCCCGCATACTTGACCGAACTAAGCGGGCTCGCACCCGTTCCACCATCGTATCCGGATATCGTAATGAGATCGGCGTATGCCTTGACGACACCTGCCGCGATCGTGCCTACACCTGGCTCCGCAACGAGCTTGACCGACACGAGCGCCTCGGGATTTACCTGTTTGAGATCGAAGATAAGTTGCGCAAGGTCCTCGATTGAATAGATGTCGTGATGCGGCGGTGGCGATATAAGCCCAACACCCGGTTTGGCAAACCTCAGGCGCGCGATCATCTCGTTGACCTTATGGCCCGGCAGCTGACCCCCTTCGCCCGGTTTTGCGCCCTGCGCAATTTTGATCTGGATGACTTCGGCGTTGACGAGGTATTCCGCAGTCACACCAAACCGACCTGACGCCACTTGTTTGATCTTGGAAACCCGCTCGGTTCCATAACGAGATGGATCCTCGCCGCCCTCGCCGGAGTTCGAGCGCGCACCCATGCGATTCATCGCAATCGCCAGAGACTCGTGTGCTTCGGGTGACAGAGCGCCGAGAGACATTCCGGCGCTATCGAAGCGCACGAGAATTTCCTCTACCGGTTCTACCTCGTCCAGCGGCACCGGCGGCCCGGCAGCTGTCATCGATAGCAGGTCGCGTAAGGTCGCGACGGGCCGGTTGTTAACCAACGCTGCATAGTCTTTGTATTTCTCAAAGTCGCCGGCACGAACAGCGGCCTGCAGTGTCGTTACAACATCCGGGTTATAGCAGTGATACTCGCCGCCATGCACATACTTCAGGAGGCCGCCTTGCTCAATCGTCAACTGCGGTTTCCAGGCGGTGACCGCGAGCTGCTGTTGGTCGCTTTTCAGGTCGTCAAAGTTACTGCCCTGAACTCGCGATATGGTACCCGTGAAACATCGATCAACGACTTCGTTATGCAAACCGACGATCTCGAACAGCTGCGCACCGCGGTAACTGGAGACAGACGAAATGCCCATCTTGGACATGATCTTGAACAGTCCCTTGCGAACACCACGCCGATAGTTGCGCCCAAGTTGCTGTTGCTTATCGAGGTTGCCGCGCTGTGCGATGTCGTGCAACGACTGATAAACGAGGTACGGATAAATCAACGTTGCCCCGTAGCCGATCAGGCACGCGAAATGGTGTGGATCACGGGCAACACCCGTTTCTACAATGATGTTCACATCGCAACGCAGTCCCTTGCGCACGAGATGATGGTGTACTGCACCCGTCGCCAACAAGGCGTGCACCGGCAACTTGCCCTGCTCCAGGTAACGATCACTGAGTAACAGGATCAGCTTACCGTCGCCAACTGCCTTGACGGCCTGAACGCAAATCTGTTCAAGCGCTGCGGGCAAAGACAGCGACTCATCGACATTGAGGTCAATGAAGCTGTGGTTGTTGCCGTGCATGTCTTCGCTTAAGAGCTGTCGCAACTTGCGCTGCGACAAGATTGGCGAATTTATGCAGATTTGCTCAGCGTGCTCCGGCCCGATATCGAACAAGCTCGATTCACGACCGATGTTTGTTTGCAGCGACATCACAATGCGCTCGCGCAGGGAGTCGATCGGTGGATTTGTAACCTGAGCGAACTGTTGCCGGAAATAGTCGAACGGCGAACGTATCTTCTTCGACAAGACCGCCATCGGCGTGTCATCGCCCATCGAGCCCACTGCTTCCTGTGCAGTCTTGGCCAGTACCGCAACAATATCGTTCAATTCTTCGCGAGACAGGTTGAACATCTTCTGATAGCTGGCAAGCGTGTCGGGATCCATCGGCTCGGCGGTCGTGTGGGTGTCCACCAACTCGGAATCCAGATAACGCACGCCCTTTTTAAGCCACTTCTTGTAAGGGGCGCGTGTTTTCAGAATGTCATGAATGTCATCATTTTCGAGCACGACACCGTTAACCAGGTCGACCGCGAGCATCTGGCCCGGGCCAAGGCGTCCTTTGGTGAGCACGTCCTTTTCATCGTAGTCGTACACGCCAATTTCGGACGCGACGGTGAGATGCCGATCTTTGGTAATAACGAAACGCGCCGGACGCAATCCATTCCTGTCGAGGCAACAGGCCGCATAGCGGCCATCCGTCAGTACGATGCCGGCAGGTCCGTCCCAGGGCTCCATCTGACTGTCATAGAATTCGTAAAACGCACGCACATCCGGATCGATGTCATCAACGCTCTGCCAGGCCGGCGGCAGCAAGATACGCATAGCCTGCAACACGTCCATGCCGCCGGCGCGCATGACTTCCAGCATGTTGTCGAGGCTGGACGAGTCAGAACCGGTCAGTGAAATGATCGGGTCGAGGTCGGATATGTCATCCAGCTTGTCCGAAATAAAGTTTTTTGCACGCGCCTGTGCCCAGTTGCGATTGCCCTGAATCGTGTTGATCTCGCCGTTATGCGCCAGGAACCGAAAGGGCTGCGCCAGCCGCCATTGCGGCATCGTGTTAGTGGAAAAACGCTGATGGAACAAGCACACCGAAGACTCGAGCCGCGGGTCGCGAAGATCCGGGTAGAAATCGGGCAAAACGCCCGGCATGACCATGCCTTTGTAGCTGATCGTGACCGACGAAAGGCTCGCTATATAGGTTTCGACATCAGTGATTCGGTTTTCGGCTCGTCGGCGCGCGAGAAACAGACGTCGATTGAACGGACCACGAGACATGCCGGCCGGCGCACTAACAAACACTTGTTCTATTTGCGGTAATGTTCGCAACGCCTGCTCGCCGCATGCAGAAGGGTCAGTCGGTACAACGCGCCATCCAGCAATCTCAAGGCCAACTTCTGCGACCGCTGTTTCGATTGCTTTGCGTGCTGTTGCGGCCTGTGTCGAATCCTGGCTGAGGAACACTGTGCCGGCAGCAAACCGGACACCAAGCTGCATTCCCTGCTCTTCGGCAACCGCCCTCAGGAAGCGTTCGGGGAGCTTGATAAGCAAGCCGCAGCCGTCACCTGTCTTGCCATCAGCAGCAACGGCGCCGCGATGCGTAAGACGGGCAAGTGCGGAGATCGCCGTTTCGACGACCCAGTGGCTCGGCATATCATCGAGATTCGCAATCAGTCCAAAACCGCAACTGTCGCGCTCGAAAGCCGGGTCATACAGACCTTGTGCAATTCGCTCGGTCATTGACGCCCTGAGGATCACGCTATTCGCGCGCCCCGCTGAGTTTCTCGTTGAGGTGGCACACCAGGTGCCGGGTTGGGCTGCAAGCAGGAAACCGCCGTAGCTGCCCGAGCGAAATAGTATAGGTCACGATGGCTGGCAACGGCCAATGCACTGCAGCAAAAAGGCTGGATAGGCCGAATTTCCGGCGTTCAGGCGCTATTGGAGGGGGGAATCAGATGCCGCAAATTTGGTTGCGCGCGTAACCAAAAGCATCCGCAATTTACCGCGCGACCCTCGAATGTGATGCTTGCAAGTGAATTTCACCCGTCGACCTGAAGCTCACCGGTTTTACGAACGGTAGGTCGATAACCAGCTCCCCGGCAAGTGCATACGGTATCTCGCCGCGAACACCGTCGCGAATAACGTAAAGAAGTTGCGGTGCGGTTTTCAGTAAGTTCAGCTGAACGCTTATCGCGAACTCACCATCACCCTGCGCGGGAATGACAAACTTCGCTGCTGTCTCACCATTTGCAAAGCCGTGCCCATCCAGTTCAATGCCATACGACACTTCGCGCACCGGAATCGGGAAAGGGTTGGGGTTAACAACATCAAAACCGAGCAGAAAGGTCTGTCCCGAGAAGCCCAGATCCGTCACCGTCACGTTTCTCAGACTAACACCCGGCGCACTGATAACCGTCTCCATACTGGCGCACGCTGTTAACACAAAGGCCATTGCTATCAGGCTCATGTCTCGTAATACGTTTCGTCGGATCATCACTCCCTCCCGCCTTGCCTAATACACGTCGTTGCCGAGCCCGCCCCAGCGCGCAGCGATCAACAACCAGTCGTCACCGTCGCGGACAAGTTCCAATTCGAACCGGTACGCGTCTGCGCTGAAGCCCAGCGCATTATCATTCGATCCGGCCATGCCGACCTGCAGCGCAAGCTCCGCGGCCGAGTCGTCAATCACATCGAGCTCATCAACGTGCGTAATCAATACCACTTTTTCCTGACGCAGAAAATAGAACCGCAGCATTTTGCCGATATCTTCGCGGCTATTGCCGCGCGAGTCCGTGTACGCCGGCGAGATCATATCCTGCAAAGAGCTCCTGTCTTTGGCCTCAGCGGCCTCGTGTCCGGCGGCTACCCACGCACGGATCGCCTCTTCAGGGCCTTCTTCGGGCCCACCACAGGCCGACGCAAGCAGGAAAACCAGTCCTGCGGCAACGAATTGAGCTCTGCGAGCGGTGAATCCAGCCATCATCTGCTAAAGTTTACGGAGATATGGGGTCATAAATGGCCCTGACGGCCCAAATCGTGACCTGGGTCGCATTTTGTACGCGCCGCCGCGTCACAAAGTGTGGTCTCGCAACGTCACCACGAACCCTGGAAATATTGCCATGTCGGTAAAATTACTCAGCGAGCGCATGAATGCGACCATTACCGATGAAGACCAACTGCGCATCGATGCGATTCTTGCTTTCTGGTTCAAGGAGCACGAGCTCTCGGCACCGCAAATCGACCATCGTATGGACATCTGGTTCGGTGAAGACGAAGTCTTCGATCACGAATGCAAAAAGATGTTCTCTGCAGACGTCGACAGAGCCAGCGAAGGCCAACTCGATCACTGGGCGCTCGAAGCCGAAGGACGGCTGGCTCTCATCCTGTTGCTCGACCAGTTTCGCCGCAACATTTACCGCGGCACGGCCGAGGTGTTCGCACTGGATAAGGCAGCGTTGAAACTTTGCATTGAAGGCGCGCTGCAGAAACAGGACAAGAGCCTAACACCGATTCAGCGTGCATTCTTTTACATGCCCTTACAACATACGGAATCGTTAAGGGTGCAGACGAAGTCTGTACAAATATTCAGCCGCTTGTCCGAAGTCGTCTCCGCGACCTACCGGGAAACCTTCGAAACCATTGCACAGTTTGCGGAGCTGCATCACGACATCGTTAAGCAATTCGGCCGCTTTCCGCACCGCAACAAACTCCTTGGCCGCGCAAACACACCCGAGGAAGACGAATATCTTGCCGGTGACAGCCCCGACTTCGATCAGGGCGACTAGACTTAAGAAAAACAACAAGCATCTGACAAGGGGAATTCCATGCACAGACGTACGTTCTGCAAATCCACTGTGGCAGCAGCCGTTGCGGCAACATTGCCCGGCTGTGGCTCGGACGACCGTCAAGCAGATATCGGCAGCCTGATATCAGCGATATCGGCAGACGGAGCCGAACTGTCGATCGAATCTGCCGCCGTCTCCGAGCTGGCCGAAAGCCTGACAGGCCACCTGTACCTGCAATCTGACGAGGGCTACGCCGAGGCAAAACAGATTTGGAACGGCATGTTCGAGCAGAAGAAGCCTGCAATGGTCGTCCAGTGCGCTTCGACCAACGATGTCATCAGCGCCGTAAATTTTGCCCGCGAACGGGATCTGCTGGTCTCAGTGAAATGCGGTGGTCATAGCCTGCCAGGCAAATCCACTTCCGACGGCGGCATGATGATCGACTTATCGCAAATGCACTCTGTCGATGTTGACGCCGATGCGCTGACATTGCGGGCCGACGGAGGCTCGTTGCTCGGCCATATCGACGGCGCTGCGTCCGCACACAACATGATGACGACGACCGGCATTGTCTCTCATACGGGCGCCGGTGGATTCACGCTGGGCGGTGGCTTGGGACGCACAGACCGCAAGATGGGTCTCGCTATCGACAACCTGCTGGCCGCAACGGTCGTCACGGCCAATGGCGACGTTGTCCGTGCAAGCCAGGACGAGAACGCCGACCTGTTCTGGGGGCTGCGAGGAGGCGGTGGTAATTTCGGCATCGCTACGGAATTCGTTTATCGCCTGCACCCGTTTAATCCGATCGTCTACGGCGGCACCTTGATCTACAAATTCGACAAGGACTTTCTCGATTTCTACGCCGAATTGCACGCAACAATTTCTGACGAAGCGAACATTGAGCCGAACTTCGTCCCGGGCGAAGACGGCAAGACGATCGCGATGGTCGAGGTTGTCTGGTGCGGCGATCACGCCGCCGGTGAAAAGGCGTTGGCGCCGATGCTGGCTCACCCCGGTCTTGTCAGTGGCACGCTGGGACCGTTCCCGTATCACGACATCCAAACCGCTGTCGACGGCTTGCTCGGTCATGGCAAGCAGTACTACCTCAAATCGAGCTTCCTGAAAGAACTCACGCCGGAGGCCATCGAGGTCATCGTTGAATTCGCCAGCCGGGGCGCGGTAGGGTCCTGGTTCCAGCATCTCGGTGGCGCCACTTCAAGGGTTGCAGCCAACGCTACCGCTTACTCACACCGTGACGCCGCATTGAATTTCGGCATTATGTATTTTGGCGAAGATCCAGCACAGAACGACACCAAAATCGCAGCCGTTCGCGAGTACTACAAGGCCATGGAGCCACACATGGCCGGCTTCTATACCAACCTCAACGACGATGACGAGAAGAAGACCTGGGGCAACTACGGCGAGAACTATC
>CAYTNO010000004.1:0-18043 GCA_964439125.1 uncultured Woeseiaceae bacterium
TATCTGGAATGACTGCATACAATTCGTCATCTACATGTTGGGTGCTGCCGCTGCTGCCGCGATTATTCTCGACATCACTCCGGGAGGCCTGCAGGAAGTGCTGCGATTTGCGGCGGCAGAGCAAAAATTACAAGTGTTCGATTTCGACACGAGTTTGTTCAAACCGACGATGACATTCTGGGCAGGGCTGGCGGGTGGCGCATTCCTGACAGCAGCTACGCACGGAACAGACCAGTTGATGGTGCAGCGCTACTTGTCCGCGAGGAATCAGTCTGAGGCATCGCTGGCACTTGGTATCAGCGGTTTTATAGTGTTGTGCCAGTTTGCAATGTTCCTGCTTATCGGCATCGGGCTTGCCAGCTTATTCAGCTCTATCGGCAATGCGGCGGAAGTGAGCGCTCTCAAGAACGATCAGCTATTCGCGCATTTCGTCGTTAATTACATGCCGGTCGGGCTGCTCGGTTTGACGCTGGCTGCGGTATTTGCAGCCGCGATGTCTACATTGTCGAGTTCACTCAATTCCTCCGCCGCTGCATTCATCAACGACATTTACTTGCCCTTGCGCAGGGCCGAACTCGATGAACGATCCAAACTGCGAGCCGCGCGGGCAGCCACAGTGGTCTTCGGTGTGTTGCAAACCGGCTTGGCAATATTGTTCGGGCTTGTTGGAACCGACGAAAGTACTGTGAGCAACGTCTTGAAGATCAGTGGTTTCGCGATCGGACCGGTACTCGGACTATATTTTCTCGCGGTATTCGCGCCGCGCGTTGCGCAGCGTGCCGCGCTGTCAGGTTTCGTTGCGGGAGTGGCAGTTCTATCATTCGTAGCAATGGCCACGCCGGTTTACTGGGCCTGGTACGCATTGGTCGGATCGTTAGCAACGCTTGGCGCGGGAGTGCTTGCACAATCGCTATACGGTTGGAAGTCAGGAGTCCCACAGGAATGACTCAACGGATCACAAATTGCCGTCTGTTTGATGGCGAACACGTCTTCGATGATCGGGACGTTGTTCTTGCTGGCGGTGTGGTCTCGGAAATCGTCGCAACGAGCGCCGCTAATGCCTCGGGATGTGAACTACATGATCTGGGCGGAAACCTGCTCGCTCCAGGGCTTATCGACTTGCAGGTAAACGGCGGCGGTGGCGTGTTGTTCAACGATGCGCCAACGGTGGCGTCTTTGCGAGCGATCGCCGCAGCCCATCGCGGTTTCGGCACTACTGCATTCCTGCCAACGTTGATTACAGATAGTGACGCGGTCATGGATGAGGCAATCGCTGCGGTCGCCGAAGCGATCCGCGAGCGGGTTCCGGGAGTTATTGGAATCCATCTCGAGGGTCCGTACTTAAATCCGCGTTACAAGGGCGTGCATGACGCGGCCAGGATGCGCGATTTTGATGCCGAGTCGATGTCACGGATTACGTCGCTAAGCGAAGGTTGTACCCTGATGACAGTTGCGCCGGAGATGGTGTCTGTCGAAAATATCTCGCAACTCAAGAAAAAAGGCATCGTCGTTTTCGGTGGACACAGCGCGGCCACGTATGAAGAAACAAGATGCGCGCTGGATGCCGGCCTGACCGGGTTCACCCATCTGTTCAATGCGATGTCACCGTTAAACAGCCGCGAGCCCGGCATGGTGGGCGCGGCACTTGAAGACAAAGACAGTTATGTCGGCATTATCGCCGACGGCTACCACGTCCATCCGGCGACATTTGGCATTACGGTCGCCGCAAAACAAACCGGTAAAACCGTGTTGGTGACGGATGCGATGCCAACCGTTGGTTCCGATATCAAGTCGTTCGATTTGTTCGGCTCAACAATACGTGCCGAGGGCGGCCGCTGCGTGACCGCAGATGGCACCCTTGCCGGTTCAGACATTGGCTTGATCACGGCAGTCAAAAACGCCTGCCGCTTTGCCGGCATTGATCAGTTTGAGGCGCTTCGCATGGCGTCGACTTATGCCGCGGAGGCGATTGGCCTGGCCGACCAAATGGGATACATCAGGCCCGGTTATCGCGCAAACCTCATTGAGCTCGACGCTTCAATGCAGGTTCGCAATATCTGGATCGATGGCGAATGAGTTTGACTGTGGCAACAGGGCGGCGTTCAGGGATACAGCAGGTATTGGCCGCGTCGTTCCCGGAACGCGTTGAGGCCGTCTTCGTAGCTCGCCAGGATCTCAGGGTACGAAAGCCCTTGCCGAACAGCCTGCAGCGTTTTGTCATTTCCAAGCAGACGCAAGTAAGCGTCCACTTCCCACGTGTCGGCGTAGGCAGTCGCGAGGTGTCGGGCGATCTCAAACCCGACCCGCAACGGTTCAAAAATCTCGCGATTGGTGATGGTCAGCCGAACACCGCCGCAAGGTTCCCCGGCAAACTTGCTCGTATCCGGCGTGAACCGGGCGGCGTCAAACGACACGCCAGGCAAGGAAGCGTCGTTGAGATAGCTGGCCAGCGCCTCGCCGTTAATCCAGGGAGCGCCGATCACCTCAAACGGCGTGTCGGTGCCGCGCCCGACCGACATATTGGTCGTCTCCAGCAGGCCAATACCAGGATACAAAATCGCCGCGGTCAGGCTGCGAATATTTGGCGACGTGTTTATCCATGGCAGCTCGGTCGCGTCAAAATAGTCGCTGCGATGCCAACCCCGCATTTCTATAACCTGCAGGTCGACATCGATAGCCATTTCAACTTTGAAAAGGCGAGCGAGCTCGCCCACAGTCATTCCATGACGAACCGGAAGGCGGTGAAAGCCGACGAAAGACTGCTTGCCCTCGTCCAGGATCGGGCCAGCAACGTCTATGCCATTGATCGGATTAGGACGGTCGAGAACGACAAATCGGACGTGGCTGTCAGCCGCAGCCTGCATCGCGTTGCCCATCGTAGAAATGTAGGTATAGAAACGCGTACCGATGTCCTGAATATCAAACACGACAGTGTCGATGCCTTCGAGCATCGCGGGCGTTGGTCGTCGAACGCTGCCGTAGAGACTAAGTATCGGAACACCGGTACCTGCGTCAACGTCGTCCGGAATGAGCGGGATGTCGAGTTTCCCGCTGAGGCTGTGTTCCGGACTGAAGATTTTCACGAGCTCGATATTCTCGGCGTCGTGCAAATGGCGAATCGTGCTCTGCCCGTGTCGATCGACACCGGTGTGATTGGTAAGCAACGCGACGCGTCTGTCCGAGAGTGGGGCGAACTCGTCCTGAGACAACACGTCAATGCCAGTCAACACAGCGGTATTGCTGCAGGCAAGCAACGAAAACAGGCAACACAGAAGTGCAAAAGTCCTGATGTAAAACACGTTGTTTGATCGCATCACTTGCAAATAGAACAGCACAATTATGGGACAGGTATAGTAGTTCAATGCAAAAAGAATTAGTAACGGAAGCGCGTAACCCGGCCTCTGCAGACCTCGATCGACTGAGCACTATCGATTTCGTGCGGCTCGTAAATGGCGAAGACGCAAAGCTCGCAAATGCCGTCGCTGAACAAGCCCAGGAAATAGCCATTGCCATCGACCTCATTGCTGATCGCCTGACAGGTGGTGGGCGGCTCATCTACGTGGGCGCTGGGACATCAGGACGTCTCGGTGTGCTTGACGCATCTGAATGCCCGCCGACGTTTAGTGCCGATCCAGAGCAGGTAATTGGCCTAATTGCTGGCGGCAGGGAAGCGTTGCAGCGGGCGGTGGAAGGAGCGGAGGACTCGCCCGAGCAAGGGGCAGGAGACCTGCGCGATATCAACCTGACTCAGCGCGATGTCGTCGTCGGGATCGCCGCGAGCGGCCACACACCTTACGTCATAGGGGCCCTGAATTTCGCGAAGCAGGCTGGCGCCGGCACGGTTGGTCTTAGCTGTAACCCCGGAAGCCCGGTTTCGGAGACAGTCGAGGTCGGCATAGGAGTAGCCGTCGGCCCGGAAGTGCTATCGGGCTCGACGCGGATGAAGGCCGGCACGGCGACCAAGATGGTTCTCAATATGCTCACAACAGGCGCGATGGTGAAGCTAGGCAAGACCTACGGCAATCTAATGGTCGATCTGCAGGCGACCAACAGCAAACTTGTGCAACGGTCGATCAGCATTGTGCAGCAACTCACCGAGCTGTCTGAATCGGATGCGCGCGAGTTGCTCGAATCCTGTGGCGGCGAACTGAAGACCAGCATCGTCTGTCATCGGCTTGGCGTATCGCCACAGACCGCACGCGCGAAACTCGAAGCGGTCGAAGGCAGGTTGCGCAGCGCGCTGGGCGACAAGGCGCTGTAGCCAGCGAAAGCTCTCTATGCAGACGCAACAAAGAAACCCCTGGTTCTGGATCCCCAGCCTTTACTACGCGGAGGGCATACCGTTTTCCATTGTGATGTTCCTGTCGGTGGTGATGTACAAGGGATTCGGAATCTCAAACACAGACATTGCGCTCTACACGAGCTGGCTGTACCTGCCGTGGGTTATCAAGCCGTTCTGGAGCCCCATTGTCGACATATTGAAGACTCGACGATACTGGATAGTTGCGATGCAGCTGTTAATCGGCGCCGGGCTTGCGGGCGTCGCGCTGACTATTCCAACTGATAACTTCTTTCGCTACACACTCGCTGTTTTCTGGCTGATCGCGTTCAGCTCGGCCACGCACGACATTGCCGCAGACGGCTTCTACATTTCGGCCTTGAGCGATCATCAGCAAGCCTGGTTCGTCGGTATTCGCAGCACGTTTTATCGCCTGGCGATGATTACCGGCCAGGGTTTGCTGGTCATGTTTGCCGGCTATCTGGAGGTCTCGACAGGAAGCGCTAGCATCGGATGGAGCATGATCTTCTATCTGTTGGCGGCGCTTTTCCTCATTCTATTCGCGTGGCACCATTTCGTTTTGCCCAGGCCCGCCGCCGATGTCGTACGACAAGCGCTGCCGTTGCAGGGCGTTCTTAAAGAGTCGGCGGCGACCTTCGCCTCGTTCTTTCGCAAAAAACACATCGTTCGGGTACTCGCATTTCTCCTGCTTTACCGGTTTGCCGAAGCGCAGCTCGCGAAACTATCGGCGCCCTTTTTGCTTGACGTGAAGGCGGCAGGAGGTCTCGAGCTGAGTACAGGCGCAGTCGGCCTGGCCTACGGAACAGTCGGCGTCCTGATGCTGACCATCGGAGGAATTCTGGGCGGTATGATGGCGGCACGTCACGGGCTCAGACGCTGGCTGTGGTGGATGGTCGCGGCCATCAATTTACCTAACGCTGTCTATATCGCCCTGGCATACCTGCAGCCCGAGAACCTGATGTTCGTCAATATTGCAGTTGGCATTGAGCAGTTCGGCTATGGGTTCGGTTTTACCGCCTATATGCTGTACATGATCTACGTAGCACGCGGCCTCCACAGCACCGCCCACTATGCTATCTGTACAGGCTTTATGTCGCTTGGCATGATGCTGCCCGGAATGATCAGCGGCTGGCTACAGGAGATGCTCGGATACCAGCACTTTTTCGTCTGGGTACTGATAGCGACAGTTCCGTCATTCCTTGTTGTGTCCCTGGTCCCCCTGGACAGGGAATTCGGCAAGCGAAATTCGTCACAATCTGCCACAAGCTGAGCGTATCCTTGCCACAGCGGGAATGCAGTATGGTAACGAATCAATTTGAAATTCTTCCAACGGAGATGAAATCTTGGACTCCATAGCAGTAGTGGGTGGCAATACGCTGAACGGCACGGTCGATGTCAGTGGTTCGAAAAACGCGGCGCTGCCGATTCTGTTTTCGACCTTGCTGGCGGATGGTGTGCACCAGTTCGAAAATGTTCCGCAGCTGAAAGATATCGATTCGACCGAATTGCTTCTTAGCGCGTTGAATTGCGATATCGAACGCGATGGCCGCTCCATGAAAGTAAAAGTTGCGCCACCAAAGAAGCCGGAAGCTTCATACGATCTCGTGCGCAAAATGCGGGCGAGTATTTTGTGCCTGGGCCCATTGCTGGCGCGATACGGTGAGGCGCGGGTCAGCCTGCCAGGCGGTTGCGCGATCGGGTCGCGCCCGATCGATCTGCACGTGCAGACGATGCAGCAGCTGGGCGCCGAGATTGAGGTTGAAGGCGGTTACGTTATCGCCAAAGCCAAGCGGCTGCGCGGTGAGCAAATTCTATTCGAGCGTGTAACCGTTGGTGGCACCGAAAATGCGCTGATGGCGGCAACGCTGGCGCGCGGCACAACGGTTATCGAAAACGCGGCGAAAGAACCGGAGATTGTGGATCTTGTGCACTACCTGCAATCGATGGGAGCAAAAATCGAAGGTGAGGGTACGAGCGTGATCACGATTGAGGGCGTCGACGAGTTGGTGCCGTCGACGCACCGCATAGTTGCGGACCGGATTGAAGCTGGCACGCTGCTGATCGCAGGAGCCATTACTGGCGGATGCGTAACGGTCAACCAATGCGTTCCGTCCCATCTTCATGCGCTCATCGACAAGATGCGGGAATGCGGGTTTTCGATACACACGGACGACAATTCGGTCAGCGTCGACGCCGCTGACGAGTGGACTGGCGCTGATGTTGCGACCGCGCCGTACCCCGGATTTCCGACCGACTTGCAGGCGCAATTCATGGTTCTGATGACACAGGCAAGCGGAACCTCCGTAGTTACGGAGGGAATATTCGAAAATCGCTTCATGCACGTGCAGGAACTGGTACGGCTGGGTGCAAATATCACGCCGATGGCGCAGGTCGCTATTGTTCGCGGAGAGCCGGGTGGCCTCAGCGGCGCCAAGGTCATGGCAACCGATTTACGTGCCAGCGCCTGCCTTGTGTTGGCTGGGCTGGTCGCGAAGGGCGTCACGACCGTAAATCGAATCTATCACCTCGACCGGGGATACGAGTTCCTGGAGCGCAAGCTGGCCGGGCTCGGGGCCGACGTTAAGCGTGTAAGTTAATTCCGCGACTTGACGTTGAGCCTATTGCTGATAGTCTGCCTGCGTCAAATCGACATCAATTCACTTACACATCAGGTATCGCCGTGAGCAACTTCGAACAACAACTGCAAAAAATCAAGACCGCGCCCGGATTCATCGCTGCACTCGACCAAAGTGGCGGCAGCACACCGAAGGCGCTGGGCCTTTATGGAGTCACGCCGGACGCGTGGTCCAATGACGAAGAAATGTTTGGAGTGGTGCATGCCATGCGTTCGCGCATCATGACCAGCGCTTCATTTGGCGGTGACCGTATTCTCGGCGCGATCTTGTTTGAAAACACGATGGATCGCGAAGTAGAAGGTCAGTCGACAGCCTCTTATTTATGGAACGTGAAGAACGTCGTACCGTTCCTGAAAGTGGACAAAGGCCTGGCTGACGAGGTTGACGGTGCCCAGATCATGAATCCAAATCCGGGGCTCGACGCGCTTCTGGAAAAGGCAAAGGCTGCCGGGGTTTTCGGCACCAAGATGCGCTCTGTCATCAAGCAGGCAAATGCAAAGGGTATTGCAGCCGTCGTAGACCAGCAGTTTGAAGTCGGACGCCAGATTGTTGCTGCCGGACTTGTGCCGATTATTGAGCCTGAGGTCGATATTCACTGCCCCGAAAAAGCGGCAGCTGAAGATATTCTGTACAGCGCGATCATGGATCAGCTCAATAGTCTGGGAGCAGATGAACTCGTCATGCTCAAGCTCACGCTGCCGGAAAATGACAATCTCTACGCGGACTGCGTCGCACACCCGAACGTAGCCAGAGTGGTCGCGCTATCCGGTGGGTACTCGAGGGAAGAAGCTAACGACAGGCTGTCGCGCCAGAATGGAATGGTCGCCAGCTTTTCACGGGCGCTCGCAGAAGGCCTCAGCGCACAGCAGTCTGACGACGAATTCGACGCGACGCTCGATGCCTCAATCGGTGCAATTACGGCGGCGTCTGCTACCTGAACTAAGGCGCAATATCAGAGCGTATTTCGCGGAGCGTCTGTTTCAGGCGTTCCGCGTTTTCGTTTCCGATTCGGAGCATGAGCTTCTGCCCGCTGGACAGCGCTTCCAGTTTGGCATCTGAGTATTCATACAAGACGTGCGGACGAGTAAGCTCGATCGGTTCATTCCGCACGGGCGCTGCGATCAGGTGATCGATGACTTCGACAACGCGATCATTGAAGTACCCATTCGGATAACCGAGCCCGACATAGGCTTCCTGAAACAAGGGGTAATACCGGCGGTAAGCGCCGACGAGGCTCTCGAGATCCGCGAGTTCGATCATGCTGACAAGAGATCTATATCGGGCGAAGTTCTCCGCGCCCATTTGAAATGCATCGCTGGCATCTTGCGTATCTGCGATAAAGTCGCCCGAGAGCCTGCCTAGTGGGCGAATTCGCTCGGCAACATGGCTGCGCGGCAGGTTATCGACGGTCGCGACAAATTTTTCGATGAGCAATTCATCCGTTAGTAACTCGTCCAGCTTCCGGCCGAGAATATTGACGAGCTCGAGCCGTAAATAAGCGTCACTGTCATCCAGCGATGGCAATGGCACCAGCTCTCGACTGCCGGTTGTCGACGCCTCAAGCGGCTCTATTGGATGCAGCGGGCCCAAGCGCCGCTCGACCTCCTCAGGCGCCGGATCTGGCACAATCAGTTCCGGTTCGACGGGCGGCTGGCTCATATTTGCCCAGAAATACCAAATCGCGCCGGCAGCACTGGCGGCCAGCAGCAGGGGAATTAACCAACGCATATTAAATTCTTTCATCGGAGAATCTTCGTGTTTAAATGGCTTATCTAAGCCGTTCGCAGATGCCGCAATTGTTAGTGGTTTGTCCCAATAGTGCGGTTTGAGCCAATAGGGGAGTATTCCGACTGAAGGAAACTCCTGATTCAACTACCGGTAACCATACATGAAAAAACAGCATGTCTATTCGTTTGCCCAGGGTGACGGGCAAGATAAGAAACTCCTCGGAGGCAAAGGCGCCAATCTGTGCGAAATGACTCAGATCGGTATCAATGTGCCGCCCGGCTTTGTGATAACGACTGAAGCCTGCCTCGATTATCTCGAGCGTAACGCGCTGCCCGATTCCCTGATGGCGTCCGTCAAAGAGGAAATCGGCAACCTCGAAGTCGACACCGGCAAGACCTTTGGAACAGGTTCGGATCCATTGCTCGTCTCCGTACGTTCTGGCTCGGCGATGTCGATGCCCGGCATGATGGACACGATTCTTAACCTGGGGCTAAACGAAAAGACGCTCGCCAGTCTGATAGCAAAAACCGGCGACGAGCGCTTTGCCTACGACGCCTATCGGCGTTTCATCCAGCTATTTGGCAAGGTGGCGCTTGGCATCGAAGACGAAAAATTCGATGTGCATTTCGAGGCGATCAAAAAGCGCGTCGGCGTTAAAGAGGACGTCGGCCTGGACGCCGGCCACCTGAAAGAAATCAGCGAGAAGTTCCTCGATGTTGTGCATCGGGAAACCGGCAACGAATTTCCGGGCGATGTCATGCAGCAATTGCAACTGGCGATTGAGGCCGTGTTCCGCTCCTGGTCTGGCAAACGCGCTGTCGATTACCGTCGCGAATTCAATATCAGGCCCGACATGGCGAATGGAACAGCCGTAAATATTTGCACGATGGTCTTTGGCAATATGGGTGACGACTGTGCAACGGGTGTTGGCTTTACTCGTAATCCGGGTACTGGCGAAAAAGAGATGTTCGGTGAATACCTGACCAACGCGCAGGGTGAGGATGTTGTCGCGGGTATTCGCACGCCCAAAGCGCTGCAGGACATGGAAACCGAGATGCCCGAACAGTATGCGCAGCTCGTGGCGTTACGTAACAGGCTCGAGTCGCACTATCAGGAAGTACAGGACTACGAGTTTACGATTGAGCACGGAACGCTTTATTGCCTGCAAACACGCAACGGCAAGATGAATGCGGCAGCGATGGTCAAAACATCGGTCGACATGGTTGGCGAAAAACTGATTAGCCGCGATCAATCGTTGCTACGAATCGACCCGGAGCTGCTTGAGCAGTTACTGCATCCGAGGCTCGACCCCGAGAGTAAGGCCGAAGCGATCGCTTTGGGTCTGCCCGCATCGCCCGGCGCGGCCTCAGGCAAGTGCGTATTCGATGCAGACCTGGCTGAGAAGCTCGGCACCGCCGGGGAAAAGGTCATTCTCGTTCGCGAAGAAACCCGGCCGGAAGATATCCATGGGTTTTTTGCTGCCGAGGGCATTCTGACCAGTCGCGGTGGTAAAACATCCCACGCGGCAGTGGTCGCACGCGGCATGGGCAAGCCTTGTGTTGCCGGCGCCGAAGGAATCGCCGTTGATGTAAGGCTACGTCTCGCCAGAATTGGTGAGCATGTCCTTCACGAAGGCGATGTCATCACGCTCGATGGTGCGTCAGGCGAGGTCTTTGCCGGGGCGATTCCGACCATTCCGCCGCACTTCACCGAAGATCTGCATGTCTTGCTTGGATGGGCCGACGAAACGGCGGAGCTGAAAGTAATGGCGAATGCCGATACGCCGGACGCAGCAAAAAAGGCACGCGAGTATGGTGCGATGGGCATTGGTTTGTGTCGCACAGAACGCATGTTCAATGCATCCGACCGTTTGCCCATCGTCATCGATATGATTCTTGCCGATACAAAAGAAGAGCGGCTGGCGGCACTCGATAAGCTTTTGCCGATACAACGTGCGGACTTTATTGACCTGTTCTCGGCGATGACGCCGGCACCGGTTACGGTTCGCTTGCTTGACCCGCCGATGCATGAGTTTCTTCCGACAGAGGAGCAACTGGTCGAGGACGTCAAGACACTCACAATATATCGCGATGTTGTCAAAGGACGGCAAACGGCCATAGGAACAATGGATGCGCCGTCACCACTTCCGGAAGCGTTCACCGAACTCACTGAAGAGCATGTCAACGACGCATTATCCAAGAAAGAGCGAATGTTGCTCAAGGCCCGCGAGCTGCAGGAGGTCAATCCGATGCTCGGCCATCGCGGTGTGCGAATTGGCATTACCTACCCCGAGATATACGCCATGCAGATCCAGGCAATACTCGAGGCGACCGCCGAATGTACCAGGAAAGGTATCGACGTAAGTCCCGAGATCATGGTTCCGCAGGTCATAACCTCCCAGGAGCTTGACCATGTAAAACGAACGGTTGATCAACTCACCGAGCGGCTTGAGAAGGAATTGGGCGAAAAGCTGGACTTCAAGTTTGGCACGATGATCGAAACAGTACGTGCCTGCACGCGGGCGAGGCGGCTTGCTGAGAACGCGGAGTTCTTTTCCTTCGGTACGAACGATCTCACGCAGGCGACGTTCTCGTTCTCGCGAGAGGACGCGGAGAACAAGTTCCTGCCGTTGTATAACGATTCGGGAATTCTGCAGGATAACCCGTTCGAGGTTCTGGACACGGAGGGCGTCGGTCAGCTCATAGAAATGGCCGTCGAGCGCGGCAGAGAAGTTCGCAAGGATTTGAAGATCGGTATCTGCGGCGAGCAGGGGGGGCATCCCGACGCGATACGCTTCTGCCATCACGTTGGTTTGAACTACGTTTCCTGTTCGGGCCCACGAGTACCGGTCGCCAGGTTGGCCGCAGCAAATGCCAAGCTCAGAGAAAAAGATTGGGTCGAGCGGAAGAGGTAGCCACCGAACTACGTGACAAGGCCGCCTTCGCCGAATTGTAATTCGGCGAGGCGGGCATACAACGAGTCGCGTTGCACAAGCTGCTCGTGAGTGCCGATGTCGACAATGCGCCCGTGATCCATTACGACAATGCGATTTGCCTTGAGCACTGTCGCCAGCCGGTGGGCAATAATTATCGTTGTGCGATCTTGCATCAGGTGCTCCAGAGCCTCTTGAACCACCCGCTCGCTTTCCGCATCGAGTGAGCTCGTTGCTTCATCGAGCAGCAGGATGGGCGGATCTTTCAGAATGGCTCTTGCGATCGCTATTCTCTGGCGCTGTCCGCCGGAAAGTCGCGTACCACGCTCGCCAAGAAACGTATCGAAGCCTTCTGGCAGTTGTTCGATAAAGACATCGGCAGCGGCGGCTTCGGCAGCGGCGGCTATCTCTGCATCGCTGGCGCCAGGACGACCATAGCCAATGTTCTCCTTTGCAGTGGTCCCGAAAATGACGGTTTCCTGTGGTACCAGGCCAATTCGAGCTCTTACCGCTTCCGGTGCAGCTTGAGAAATATCGACTCCATCTATCTCAATGTGACCGGACTCCGGGTCGTAAAAACGCAGCAGCAACTGGAATAGCGTGCTCTTGCCAGCTCCGGACGGACCCACAATCGCCAGTGTTTCGCCGCTTTCGACTTGCAGATCAAAGTCGCTGATAGCCAGCGTTTCCGGCCTTGATGGATAACGAAAAGAAATATTGTCCAAACGAATACGACCTTCACTGGGCTCTGGCAGAGTTGCTGGCTCTGTTGGCGCGACAATGGCGGGCTTTGAGTCCAGGAGTTCAACCAGTCTTTCCATGGCACCGGCGGCGCGCTGCACCTCTCCCCACATTTCGCTCAGGGCGGCAGCCGATGTTGCTACAAAAATCGCGTACAACAGGAATTGACCGAGTTGGCCGCCGGTCATTTCGCCACGCATCACGGAGTGAGTGCCTATCCACAGGACGAACGTGATCGCACCGAAAATAAACAGAATCGCTATGCCGGTTAATAGGGAACGCACGCGGATACGCTGCACCGCGGTTTGAAACGCAACCTTAACTGCATCCGCGAACCGGTCGCTCTGCAGCTTCTCCAGCGTAAATGCCTGAACCGTAGAAATAGCGTTGAGCGTTTCGCCGGCCAAACCGCTGGTGTCAGCAATGCGATCCTGGCTCGCCTTGGAGAGCGAGCGCACCCGCCGCCCAACAAGAATGATAGGTACGATAACAAGGGGAACCAGCAACAGGATCATGCCCATCAACCGTGGGCTGGTGACGGCCAGCATGATCGATGCACCAATGAGGTTCAGCGATGCGCGCAGCGTGATGGAAAGGCCGGTTCCCGATATCGACTGGATCAGTGTTGTGTCCGTCGTCAGCCGGGAAAGTACTTCACCCGTTTTGGTGACCTCGAAAAATGTCGGATCGAGCCGGATCACGTGCGCGTAGACCGCTTTTCGAAGATCCGCGACAACTCGCTCCCCGAGCCAGGTAACAAGGTAGAAACGAAATGCGGAAAATATGCCAAACGCCATGGCAACACCGAACAAGCCGAGGAAATACTGGTCGATAGTCGATACATCGTCAGCCATCATGCCGCCATCGATGAGGAATCGAATTGCGACAGGCAGGCCGAGCTGGGCGGCAGAGGCGAGCAAGAGCGCCGCCATAGCGAGGTATAGCGTGCCCTTGTACGGCATGACATAGGGCACGAGAGCCCGCAGGGGGCCCAGCGTCTCACCTTTTGGCCGATCGGTTGCGTCAGTCATGCGGCTCGCCGCAGCCAGCCCGGTCGGGGGATTTTGGTATCTGCATTAATGTCTCCGTCAATGATGGATTTTAGCGAGAGATTTGGCGATTACCGCATTATAATGGCGCCCGCCCCGCATCGCCGGCGCCTCCAACTAGAAGTGAAGTCAAAGCATGAGCACAGCGAAAATTATCTATACCAAGACCGACGAAGCGCCTGCCCTGGCGACGTACTCTTTGTTACCAATCGTCAAAGCATTTACGGATGCCGCCGGCATCGCGGTTGAGACCCGCGATATTTCATTGGCCGGGCGCATTCTCGCAAATTTCCCGGAGAATCTCACGGTTGAACAGCGTCATAGCGATGCGTTGGCCGAGCTGGGCGCGCTGGCGAAGACACCTGAAGCGAATATCATAAAATTGCCGAATATCAGCGCATCGATTCCGCAGCTGCATGCTGCGATACAGGAGTTGCAATCGCAGGGCTTCGATATTCCCGATTACCCCGAAGAGCCGCAGAGTGACGCCGAGCAGGAAACCCGCAGTCGTTACGCCAAGGTTCTCGGCAGCGCCGTGAACCCGGTGTTGAGAGAGGGCAATTCGGATCGCCGTGTTGCGGCTGCCGTAAAACAGTACGCGAAGGACAACCCGCACCCGATGGGTACGTGGAGCCCGGACTCCAAGTCTCATGTGGTACATATGCAAGATGGCGATTTCTATTCCAGCGAAACGTCTGCGATTGTCGAGAAGGAGGGCGGCCTGCGAATCGAACTCGAGTCTTCGAGTGGCGAAACTACCGTGTTGCGCGAGGCTGTGCCCGTGCTTGAGGATGAGGTTGTCGACGCGAGCGTGATGAGTTGCGGAGCGCTTCGCAAGTTCTACGCAACACAGATAGAGGCCGCGAAAGAAGAAGACGTGCTGTTATCGCTGCATCTCAAAGCGACCATGATGAAAGTGTCTGATCCGATCATGTTTGGACATGCCGTAACGGTTTACTACGCCGACGTGTTCGAAAAGTACAAAGTACTGTTCGATGAACTCGGCGTAGATGCGAACAACGGCGTCGGCGATGTCTATGCGAAGATCGCCGATTTACCAGAAGCACAGCGCAAGCAGATCGAGGCGGATCTCGAAGCTGTCTACAAGAATCGTCCGGCACTCGCCATGGTCAATTCGGACAAGGGCATTACAAATCTGCATGTGCCCAGCGACATCATTATTGATGCGTCCATGCCCGCTACGATACGTAGCTCGGGGCAAATGTGGGGGCCCGATGGCCAGCTAAAAGATACAAAGGCGATGATTCCGGACCGCTGCTACGCCGACATCTATCAGGAAACCATCAGCAACTGCAGAGAACATGGTGCGTTTGACGTTTCGACCATGGGCAACGTTTGTAACGTAGGTCTGATGGCGCAAAAAGCCGAAGAATACGGGTCGCACGACAAGACGTTTGAGATTGCGAGCGATGGACGGGTCCGGGTTACGACAGAGGCGGGCGATGTATTGCTCGAGCATGCTGTCGAGCATGGCGATATTTGGCGCATGTGCCAGACCAAGGATCTGCCGATTCGCGACTGGGTCAAACTCGCTGTGTCACGTGCTCGTCAGACCGGTACTCCGGCGATTTTCTGGCTTGACGAAAACCGCGGGCATGACGCCAATCTCATTCAATCGGTCACTCTTTACCTCGGGGATCATGACACAAACGGGCTCGATATCCGCATCATGACCCCCCTCGAGGCGATGCGCGCAACGCTTGAGCGCGTCAGAGCGGGCGAAGACACGATATCGGTTACCGGCAATGTTTTGCGTGACTACCTCACTGATCTGTTCCCGATCCTGGAGCTTGGCACGAGTGCGAAGATGCTGTCGATTGTGCCATTGCTCGCTGGCGGCGGCTTGTACGAGACCGGTGCCGGTGGCTCAGCACCCAAGCATGTTCAGCAGTTTGTTGGCGAAGGTCATTTGCGCTGGGACTCGCTCGGCGAATTCCTGGCGCTTGCCGTATCCATCGAAGATCTGGCTGAAAAGACCGACAATGCCAGGGCAAGAATTGTTGCCGATGCCCTCAACGAGGCGAACAGCCGCTATCTGGCGGAAAACAAATCACCGTCACGCAAGGGCGGCGAGCACGACAACCGCGGCAGCCATTTCTACCTCGCGATGTACTGGGCGCAGGCTATCGCCCAAAATACCGCCGACCCCGAACTTGCGGCTCGATTCGCTGCTGCGGCCAAAGATCTGACAGACAACGAAAGCAAAATCGTTGTAGAGCTTGAGGCAGTGCAGGGCCCTGCCGTTGATCTGGGTGGCTACTACAATCCAAAAGACGAGCTCGCGAGTGCAGCGATGCGACCCAGCTCGACTCTGAATAGCATCATTGATGCCATCTAGCATGGCGAAGGTTCTAATTGCTTATTCGACCTGTGACGGGCACACGCTGGAAATTTGCGAGCGTTTGAAACAGGTCATCGAGCAACAGAGTCATTCCGTCGAACTGCGTGTTATCGATGGCGAGTCGGACATTGATGTTTCGCCATTCGATAAGGTCATCATCGGCGCAAGTATTCGTTACGGCAAGCACAGACCCCAGGTCAACGAGTTCATCGCGAAAAATCTCGAGCACCTTGAAAGCAAACCGAGTGCGTTATTCTCAGTCAATGTTGTGGCACGCAAGCCCGAAAAGAACACTCCTGAAACAAATCCGTACCTGCAGAAATTCCTCAAACAGATTACCTGGCAACCTCGGCACATGGCGGTCTTCGCTGGGAAGATCAACTACCCCATCTACTCGTTCTGGGATCGACAGGCGATTCGCTTCATCATGTGGATGACGAAAGGCCCGACGGATCCTACAACAGTTGTTGATTTTACGGACTGGGAGAAGGTCGAGGAGTTCGGCCGAGTGATAGCGAACCTGGAACAGGACTGATCGGAAATTTATTGTATCCGGCCCCTTTTTTTACCTTGCATGCGGCGCAGAATATTGTCCAACAGGCTGATCGCTGTGAGGATGTGCGGGCCCTTGTTCAGCATGACGCAGTCAGCGCGCTGTGCGAGCGCTGCGTCCGATATTTCAGCGCGCGATGGTTGTCCTTTCTTGGCCTCGTTCTCCAGAACCTGAGTGGCCCAAATAACGGGCATCTGCGCGACCTGGCAGAGCAGGAGTATTTCTTCCTGTAGTTCCGCCAGCCGCTCCCACCCGCATTCAACTGCCAGGTCGCCCCGTGCGATCATCACTGCAGCAGGGTGTCGCCGCATCGCGGTTAACAGAAGCTCTGGAAGGTTTTTGAAGCCCTTCTTGGTTTCGATCTTGACGATGATGCCCGGGTGAAAGTCCGGATAGTCATCCATCGCATCCTGCAGCATTATGATGTCCGCGGCTCGTTTTACGAATGACAGGCTAATGGCATCAGCATTAGCAACCACGAATTCAAGCTTGTCGCGATCGGCGGCCGTCAAACCCGGTAAGCGGATGTCGCTATCGGGGAAATTGATGCCGCGATCACTCCGCAGCCTGCTCCCGGTCGGTTTTGCTTTTGTGATTTCTATATCGAGGTGATCGTCAGAAGCGGCTTCCACAATACCGGCTATTTTGCCGTCGTTGAGCGAGATCCGTTCGCCGGCGGCAACATACTCAAACACTTCGGGTTGGCGACAGGAAATATGCGCCGGCTCCGTAATATCCCCCAGGGAATCTTCGACCGCAGGTGCGCCCGGCACACTTTCCTTGTGAAGTACCAGGGTATCGCCGGGGCGTAGCAGGATCGGTTGCTCCACAGAAGGAAGTTCGCTGACGCGATAGGCAAGTTTTTCACCTTCCGCATCGCGCATCAGGCGTAATTTCGTGCCGCTGGCTATGTACGCGCCTTTGATGGTCTCTACGACCAGACCTTTCTCGTCTTTCAGTACGACGTCGAGCTTTCTCTTCTTGCCGCGCGTGTCCTTAAAGCGAATCTGGTCGCCTTCATGCGCGTACTCAACACACTCGCGAGGCACGGGGATGACCGATACTTTCGTGCCGCGCCAGACGACATCATCGGGTATGAGACGGATACGTCGCGGCGCAACCGTTCGTCCCATAGGATCACGGCGCGGTTTGATGTGAAAAACACGTGGCCCCGGCTGCAAATCGCCGGTGCGAATTTTGGGGCCCGCAAGGTCCATCACGACCTTGCAGACGGAGCCGGCTTCGTCGGCTGCGTTTCTGATGTTTTCTATCATGCCGGCCCAGACTTCTTCGGAGTCACGAGCACAATTGATGCGGGCAACGTTCATGCCAGCAGCAATCATCTCGGACACGAGCGACGTGCTGCTGGCTGCTTCGGTCGGCAGGGTGACCATGATCGCGGCATCACGGTCGGCAGGGCTATCTCCGAAAATGGCTCGCCGGTTAGTATCTTTTTGCGGGCGCGCCGCTTCGAGGGCGGAGCATAGGGCGTATGGGGATCGAAGAAATGCACCCAGGCGAAGAAGGGACGGTCCGGTGATTCGCCGAGCCAGGCCAGGGCAGCGTCACAGATCTCCCTACCGGAGCGCTCCACCGGATGCTGCAGCCGGCCGGCGGTCAGGCCGGTCTGGTCGTACCGCTGGAAGCCCCGATCCAACCCGAAGGAGCTCTTCAGCACCCATGAGGCCACGAAGGCGCCGGTCCGGTAGCCCTGGGCCTGCAAGACCTCCGCAAGGGTGTCG
>CAYTNO010000005.1:0-17838 GCA_964439125.1 uncultured Woeseiaceae bacterium
CGCCAGCGTTCAATCTGAGCCAGGATCAAACTCTTCAGTTTAAAGCTTTGAGCTTTATCTAAAGACGTAATCCCCAACTTCAATTACAAATTAAACTTGGTTCTCACGTTGATTTTGCCAATGCAAATTCCAACGCGAGCACCCACACAAATTATCTGGATTCAATTTTTAAAGAACGATCCTCACTTTAACCAAGCGCTCACGCGCTTTTGCGAGGCAGCCCACAATTATACAGGCCAAACGGGATAAATGAACAGCCCAAGCCTGCGTCGTGCTTCAAATTGGAGGTCTTCTGAAGGACACCGTACCTTCAGCGGACGGGCATTATAGCGGCGATACGACGACCGTCAACAACTATTCGAAGGTTTTATTACATTTAGCCGGACGACGAAGCTGTAGCGAGCCTTTTTTTATATTTTTCAATGACTTTCAATCCGACCACTGGTCTTCGAGAGAGCAATGAAAGCAAACAATCAGCGGGTCATGTCCACGAAACCCGCAGACCGGCACTATTCTGCCTGCCGAGACTCCAGCCAAGCCTGATACTCGCTCGACGCCAGCAAGCCCCGGTAGCTCTTGTCTTGTTGCAGCTTCTTTGCGCCAAGATCCCACCCAAATTGCGCTTCCAGCTGCTGCAGAGCCTCCGTAGCACGTGCGAAATCCTGCAGAGCGACGCGGGCTTTCAGCGCAGACCACCAGGCAAGCTCAAGATCGTCTTCCAGGGCAAGCGCGACGTCTGCCCGGGCGCTCGCATCCTGCGGATCGCCTTTGCCCAGCGCAACCGCAGACAAACGCGCCTCCATTGCGGCATCTGGAAAATCGAGTCGTTCGGACAAGCGTTGCAGCGCTGCAACCGCCTCGTCCAGCCGGCGAGCCGGAATGTAGTAGTCCAGCAGCATTAGTGAATAAAGCGGCTCTTCGGGGTAGTACTTGGCCATGATGGCCAAACCGGCAACCATCTGTCGCCTCTGCTTAACCTGCTTCGCCAAATGCACATTCGTTTCGACAACTATGCGCTGACGTTGGAACCTCTCCTGCATGCCATCACGGATTTCCAGGTACCGATCCAGCTTTCGATCTCGTGCCGCTTTTAGCAGCTCGGCAAACTGGAACAACTCGTTTTCGCTGACGTTCTGGAAATCCAGCAGCTTCCGGGCGGCTGCCTTGCCCGGTGCGGCCATTACCATTGACCGGCCAACAGCTTCTGTAAACAAGTTTCCATCACCGAAGTCTGTCCAATCGTAAATAATGACTTTCTGATTGGCACGCAGTCGCAATTCATACTCATGATAGTTGAACTGAAACTTGGGGTAATCGAATCGAACCACCGCACGCCCGCGGTCGCCGCGCGACTCGACTCCAAGGAGCGTCGCTTTCACACCCTCATCTGCGCCCGGCAGTGACGACGTTATAGTGCGCAAGAACGACTGCGGAAGGCCCTTTCTGATATCTTTCTTGACGCGCTGGTCTATCAACCGCAGCCCGAAAACACGATCAAGCAGGTCGGCTCGATCGATGGAATCGACGAATACATCGCTCGACCCGGCATTGAAGTCTTCAACAATTCTTTGCGCGCCGGATTGAAACGCTTGCTGCCTGGCGGCCTCTTCTTTCTCGGCGTCATTCGCCCAGCTCGGCGCTGACCAACTGCTGGTCATCACGAGCAAAAACAATAAGTGCCTTATCTTTATCATGGCTACCCGGGTTGCGACTAGGTCAGGCTCACCCGCGCGAACCTGCGCTTGCCGACCTGAAAAATATTTGTACTGCCGGATGCGATCTCGAGTGAGCGATCTTCAACACGCTCTCCGTCGATTCGAACTGCCCCCTGCTTGATCATTCTGAAGGCATCTGAAGTGCTACTAACCAGCCCTGCGTCTTTCAACAGATGTGCAATGCCAAGTTTGCCGTCTTTGCTCGCCAACTGTAGTTCCGGAATTTCGTCAGGCATTGCCCCCTGCTGAAAGCGCGCGATGAACTCGTCTTTCGCAGCACTGGCAGCATTAGCATCATGGAAACGTTCGACAAGCTCCAATGCGAGCTCGAATTTCGCGTCCCGTGGATTCATGCCATCGTTAACCCGTTGTTTCACATCCGCAATGTCTTCGAGTGTTCTAAACGACAGGAGTTCGAAATACCTCCACATGAGCACATCCGAGATCGACATAATTTTGCCAAACATTTCACCGGCCGGATCAGTTATGCCGATATAGTTGCCGAGCGATTTCGACATTTTCTGCACACCGTCAAGGCCTTCGAGTAACGGCATCGTCAGCACGATTTGCTGTTCCTGACCGAAGTCCTGCTGCAATTGTCGCCCAACCAGCAGGTTAAATTTTTGATCCGTGCCGCCGAGTTCGACGTCGGCCTTCAGGGCAACAGAGTCATAGCCCTGCACGATCGGATAAAGAAACTCGTGGATAGAAATCGGCTGACCATCCGTGTACCGTTTGTTGAAATCGTCGCGCTCCAGCATGCGGGCCACGGTGTGATGCGACGCCAGTTTGATAAGGCCTGCCGCATCCATGTCTCCCATCCAGCTGGAATTGAACTCGATGCGGGTCGACTTCTCATCGAGGATCTTGAAAATCTGCGCCTCGTAGGTCACTGCATTTGCCTGAATCTGCTCGGGTGACAGCGCTGGCCGTGTTGCGTTCTTGCCGGATGGATCGCCGATCATGCCCGTAAAGTCACCGATCAGGAAAATAACCTCGTGGCCGTACTCCTGAAACTGCCGCATCTTGTTAATAAGTACGGTGTGCCCGATATGCAGGTCTGGTGCCGTCGGGTCGAATCCGGCTTTGATGACAAGTGGGCGGCCGAGCTTCAATTTGGCTTCGAGCCCGTTTTCCGGCAGCACTTCATCGGTACCACGTTCAAGTTCTTGCATTTGTTCTTTAATTTTCGTCATGACCTGCGTGTTGCTTCTCAGTGATGGCAGCGGAACTGTAGCATTCTCGGCGAACGATGAAAGCCCATAGTTGACGATGTATGGGAAAACTGTTTAACACCCTGACTTATAACACTTTTCTTTGACCTACCGGAATCGTCACGGTAGAGTAGCGACATCTCGACTCGAGGGGATCCCGGCTTGCACCGACCAGTCAGCCCACTACTACACGATTACAAACCTGCGGTGACAGGATCGCCGGCGAAATCCAAGGCGCTTCAGTGGTTTGTTGTCGGGTTGGGAATCCCGTTATTAGGTCTCGCATTTATCTCGTTCGTCGACGTATCGACGGACAAACTACCTGCTCCGACAACACCGACGATGACCGCCAGCGATGCCGCCGACAGCAGCACACTGGAGCTTGTCGCTGAGCCTGCCATTTATACCGGTGAGCCATTGGTATGGGCACTGGAACCCGAACACGAAACCCTGACATTGACCATTCGATCAGGCGATACCCTCGATCAGTTGTTTCGCAAACATCAGCTCGATATCGGGCACCTGGCAACTATCGCGCGACTCGATGAAGCCGGCAAACAGTTCCGCAGGATCAAACCCGGCGACGTATTCGAAATTACTCATGCCGAGGGTCAGGTCGTCCGCATGTACTCAGCATTGAACCTGACGAGCGCGCTTCAGGTCGAGCGTGAGGAATCCGGGTTTACGGCCAAGCTGATTGATCGGCCCATAGAGAAGCGCAAACGGCACGCCTACGGTGTCATTGAAAACTCACTGTATGAAAGCGCTGCGGCGGCCGGGCTATCTGACAGGGTCATCATGAACATTGCCGGAATCTTCGCCTGGGACGTCGACTTTGTTCTCGACATCCGCAGCGGCGATAACTATTACGTGCAATATGAGGAGATCTGGCAGGACGGTGAATTCGTTACCGACGGAGAAATTGTCGTCGCCGAGTTCAACAACAATGGCCGTAGCAGTCAGGCGATACGATTTGTCGACGACTCGGGTCGTTCCGACTATTTCAGTCCCGATGGGCACAGCGTTCGCAAGGCCTTTCTCCGCTCACCCGTAGATTTTCGCGTCAGCTCGTCATTTAACCCCAACCGCCGTCATCCTGTGCTCAAGACTGTTCGCCCGCATCGCGGTGTTGACTACGCCGCGCCGCGCGGCACGCCGATCAAGGCTGCTGGAGATGGCAAGGTAATTTTCCGCGGCGTGAAATCGGGTTATGGCAGGGTCGTCATACTGCAGCATGGTGGCAACATCACTACGCTGTACGCGCATATGTCGAATTTCGCCGCGAAGGCGCGTCTTGGCACGCGCGTGCGGCAGGGTCAGACCGTTGGCTTTGTCGGCAAGACAGGGCTTGTGACCGGAGTACACTTGCACTACGAGTACAGGCTAAACGGCGTGCATCGCAATCCGAGAACCGTCAAGCTTCCTCAGGCTGACCCAATCGCCAGCGAATATCGGCAGCGTTTTCTCGCAACTGCGGCGCCCCTCCTTGAGGAACTCGAGCAGTTTAAGAACACACAACTAGCCACCGCTAACCGCACGAATTGACCGGCTGGCATCGACGGCTATGGGGCACTACTACATCGGCCTGAACTCGGGCACCAGCATGGACGGCATCGATGCCGCGCTCGTCAGTTTTGGAGACGGGTCAGTCGAGGTGCACGCGACACACGCACATCCCTACCCGTTACAACTTCGCAACCGGTTGATAGCCGCTATACGTAACCCGGATCGATGCACGATTGACCAAACCGGGCAACTGGATCACTGGACAGGTGAATGTTTTCGCGATGCAGCGCTGACCTTGCTTGCCGACGCGCAAGTCGCTGCCGACCAGGTCACAGCGATCGGCAGCCACGGCCAAACGTTGCGACACCAACCCGACGCTGACCACCCGTTTACGATTCAAGTCGGCGACCCGACCATTATTGCAAAGGGCATCGGCATCACAACGGTTGCCGATTTCCGCCGCGCAGACCTCGCGCTTGGTGGCCAGGGCGCGCCGCTCACGCCGCTGTTTCACGAGTGGTTGTATCGTCAGGCTGGGTCAAACAAAGTCATTCTGAACATCGGCGGTATTGCCAATATCACAATCCTCCCGGCCGATGACCGGCAGACATTCGGATTCGACACTGGTCCCGGTAATACCTTACTCGACGCCTGGATCAGCAAGAATCGCGAACAATCATTTGACCGCAATGGTAGCTGGGCGGCACGAGGGATCATCGACGACAATCTCCTGTCCCGTCTCCTCGCCGACCCGTATTTCCAGGCGACGCCGCCCAAGAGCACTGGATTCGAATACTTCAATCTCGAATGGCTTGAGGCAGCAGGAATTGCGGACATTGCGCCGGCAGACGTGCAAGCAACTCTTTGTGCGCTGACCGTCCGGAGTGTTTCCGCGGCGATTCAGAATTTCGCAGCCGATACCTCCGACGTGTTTGTCTGCGGCGGCGGTGCCCACAACGCTGAACTAATGATGCAATTGCAGGCAGCACTACCAGATAGTCAGGTAAACTCGACCGCCGCCGTCGGTCTCGATCCGGACTGGGTTGAAGCTGCGGCATTCGCATGGCTGGCGATGCGCACCATGGACGGTCTCGCTGGCAATCTTCCAGCCGTAACGGGTGCGCAACGCGCGGCCGTATTAGGTGCCATATTTCCAGCGGATTAAAATGAGCACTGCCGATTTGTACATCAACCGCGAACTCAGTCAATTCGAGTTCAACAAGCGGGTATTGGCCCAGGCACAGGACCCGAGCGTACCCCTGCTTGAGAGGTTGAGATTCTTGTGCATCACTTGCACCAACCTTGATGAGTTTTTCGAGATTCGTATCGCGGCGCTGAAGCAGCGAATTGAAATAGGCGCGCCTGCACAAGGGCCGGAGAAACTCTCGGCGCAAGAACTATTTGATGCCATTCGAACTGGCATGATCAGTGTCGTAGAACAACAATATGATTTGCTGAACAAGACCCTGTTTAGCGAACTCACTGAAGCAGGCGTTCAGTTTCTGCCGAGTGAAGAGTGGAATGATGAGCAGCAAGAGTGGCTCAAAGACTATTTCCTCGATCAGGTTGTGCCCGTATTGACACCGCTGACATTTGATCCGTCACGGCCTTTTCCGCGTGTTCTCAATAAGAGCCTCAACTTCATAGTTCGGTTGCACGGCAAAGACGCCTTCGGCCGGCGCCGACACCGCGGCATGGTGCAGGCACCGAGATCATTGCCGCGAATTATTCAGTTGCCCGAGCACCTGAGCAAACCCGATTGCCAGAGTTTTGTGTTTCTCTCGTCGATCATTCGCGTACATGTCGACAAGCTGTTTCAGGGTCTTGAAGCCGATGGTTGCTATCAGTTTCGTGTAACTCGAAACAGCAACCTGTATGTCGACGACGAGGAAGTCAGCGATCTTGTCCGAGCACTGGAAGGTCAGCTCGAAGCCAGCCGCTATGGTGCGGCCGTGCGACTCGAAGTCAGCCACGAATGTCCGGAAGACCTGCAGCAATTCCTGCTCGATCACTTCAAGCTCGCTGAACACGATATGTACCTGGTCGACGGGCCGGTGAACCTGAATCGCCTCGCGACCATTTGCGACATGGAGGATCGGCCCGAGCTTCGCTACCCGAGCTTCGCGCAAGGCTTACCTGAAGAGCTGTTAACAGACGAGAACCTGTTTTCGTTGCTCTCAAAGAAAAACGTTCTTCTCCATCACCCCTATCAGTCGTTCGCGCCAACGATTGATTTCATCAGCACGGCATCCTCAGATCCCGACGTGCTTGCTATCAAAATCACGCTGTATCGAACTGGCCCGGACTCTCCGATTGTTGATCTCCTCGTTGATGCGGCGAGAGCGGGCAAGGAAGTTACGGTCATTATCGAATTGATGGCGAGATTTGACGAAGCCGCCAACATTTCTCTCGCCAACCGCCTGCAAGAGGCCGGCGCCCACGTCGTGTATGGGCTCGTGGGCTACAAGACTCATGCGAAAATGACACTCGTCGTGCGACGTGAGTCCGATCAGCTTATTCGTTACGTACACCTTGGTACCGGTAACTACCATCATGCGACGACGCGGGTGTACACAGATTACGGGTACATGAGTAGCAGCCAGCGACTCGGCGAGGATGTGCACAAAATATTCATGCAATTAACGAGTCTGACCGAAGCGCGCGATCTTACTCGAATGCTGGCATCGCCGTTCAGCCTCTATGACGCCCTGATCGAAAAAATCGGTCGCGAAGCCGATAACGCGCGCGCCGGGAAAAAGGCGCGCATCATTGCCAAGATCAATTCGCTGAATCAAACCGGAATTATCGATGCACTCTACGAAGCGTCAAAAGCCGGGGTTCGCATCGACCTCATCGTCCGCGGTATTTGCTCTTTGCGCCCCGGTGTGCCCGGGCTGTCTGACAACATTCACGTTCGATCAATCGTT
Source organism: uncultured Woeseiaceae bacterium (assembly GCA_964439125.1). GTDB lineage: Bacteria > Pseudomonadota > Gammaproteobacteria > Steroidobacterales > Woeseiaceae > UBA1847. The sequence goes on from CAYTNO010000005.1 coordinate 7,363, forward strand.
GGCCGCTTTCTCGAACATTCGCGCGTGTACTATTTCCTCAATGAGGGCGACGAGGAATTCTATTGCTCAAGCGCTGACTGGATGGAAAGAAACCTGCTGCGTCGAAACGAATCGTGTTTCGAAATACGGCAGAAGCGCCTCAAGGATCAGATTCGTGGAGATCTGGAGCTGTATCTAGCCGACAATTGCCAGGCGTGGACACTGCATGGTGATGGTAGTTACAAGAGACTAAGTCCTGGTAAGGACGAGCCCGTGTCGGCTCAGGCAGTATTTCTCGAGACGCTTGCCGTGCCTAGCTAAAGGCCAGCTCATAACCTGCGTCTTGCAGATATCCTTGCTCACGCTCCAGATCCGCGACAGTCAGTGGATTTTCCTCCAACCACGCAGAATCAAAACGCAGCGCCATGGAGTGGCCGTCCACAAGCAATTCAATCGATGGCAATTCCACCATACTGCGACTTCGATTAAGCAATACCGCGAGTCGCAAGATCATAGCCAGTCGCAGCGCCATGTCTCGCCAGTTTCGCGGCAACTGGTTTTTGGAGGGGTTGTCGATCGAGAGACGCTGACTGCCAATAAGGAACGCGAGAAAACGTTGCTCGGCCCTTGGGAATCCCGGCAAGTCCGCATGCTCGGCGATATAGGCGCCATGAAGCTGAAACCCGTCGTGTGAGATATCGAGACCAATCTCGTGCAACCGCGCCGCCCAGTCGAGCATATCCTTGCTGAACGGCATCTCCAGTTGCCAATTCGCCGTGCACTGCCTGAGCAATGTCTCCGCGGTGGCAGCAACGCGTCCAGCCTGTGCCTCGTCCACTTGATACCGAGCCGCCATCGCACGAACGCTTCGTTCGCGCGCATCTTCGTGCGTCAAACGCCCAAGCAAGTCGTACAGCAGCCCTTCCCTGAGCGCGCCGTCGGAAACCTGTAGCGAATTGACGCGTAATACGCGAAGCAACTCCGCCAGAATCGCGAGCCCGCCGGGCCACACCTGGGCACGTCGTTCTGACAGACCGCGCAGTGACAGGTCTTCAATTCTCTCGAAGGTGAGTACGCGCTCGATTAACTGTTCCAGCGAATCCGGCGTCAGGTTGTGTGAATCAATAATGCCCAGCTCGCTAGCGACGCTCGCCGTCGCACGGATTGTCCCGGATGTCCCTATCGACTGGACGTCAGCGGCATCTCTAAAAAAAGCTTTTATCGGCCTGAGTTCAAGTCGGGCAGCAACCCGAGCCTTGTCGAAAGCCTTGCGCGATATCTTACCTTGCGGAAAAAAGCGCTCCGTCATCGATACGCAGCCGAGGTGCAGGCTCTCAAGAGCGCGGGGCTCATTGCCCTGGCCAAGAATCAACTCGGTGCTGCCTCCACCTATATCGAGCACGAGCCGTAAGCCGTCGGTCGGCGGCAAACTCTGCGCCACGCCCTGGTAGATCAAGCGTGCCTCTTCGATGCCGGAAATGATCTCAATTGGATGCCCGAGTGCGGATTCTGCTTCGGCCATGAATCCGGTATCTTCTCGCGCACGCCGGATGGTGCTGGTGCCTGCTGCGCGCACACGGCCTGCGTGAATATCGCGCAGCCGTTCGCCAAATCGGGACAGGCAATCCAGGGCTCGAGCCCGAGCGTCAGGCGACAAGTCGCCGCTGGCGGACAGGCCTTCTGCCAGTCGCACTGTTTCACGCAGGCGGTCGAGAATAGCGAGCTGTCCGTGGCGCAGCTCGCCGACGATCATGTGAAAACTGTTGGAACCCAGGTCAACGGCAGCGATGACCTCGGGCGGAGAGCTGGAAGCGGTCTCAGGCCGTGAAGGACTGTCCACAACCGCAGGTTGTCGCCGCATTTGGATTACGAATGATGAATTGCGCGCCCTGCAAGTCTTCCTTGTAGTCAATTTCCGCGCCCATCAGGTACTGGACGCTCATGGGGTCGATAACGAGCGTTACACCCATGTTAACGACCTCGCTGTCACCCTCTTCGATGTTCTCATCGAAGGTGAAGCCATACTGAAAGCCGGAGCAACCACCACCAGAAATGAACACTCTGAGCTTAAGCTCGTCATTTTGCTCTTCTTTAATTAACTCGCCCACCTTGTGTGCCGCAGCGTCTGTAAAGACGACCGCTGGCGGAGGAGCTACATTGTTTGCGACTGATGTTTCTGACTGCATGTTTCTTTTTACCTGTCCTTTGGACGATTATGACTCGCCGCCAGCGGCGGCCGATTCGTCAATACGGCTTGTTTGTTCGAGCAATGGTACCTGCCCTTCGGGCTGATGCACGAGTTTACCGTTAATCTCTGCACCGATGGCCATTTCAATGAGATTGTAATACACATTGCCTATGACGCGAGCCGTGGGCCCAAGTTCAACCCGCTGCGTAGCGAACACATCGCCACGTACGATGCCGTGCAGCACGACATAAGGAACTGTCACACCACCTTCAACGTTACCATCTTCGCTGACGCTGAGCGCCGAATTGCTCCCCGGATCCGCACTTACGCTTCCATTGACCGTGCCATCAACATGGCAGCCACCCTCAAAAACCACATCCCCGCTAACCTTGGTATTAGCTCCGACCAGCGTATCAACAACTGTGTGCCTGCGTTGTTTTCGACCAAACATGTAGTCCTCCAGCGTGCCTTCGCAGGCATTAATTCGATTCAACCCGTACTTATTTCCCAGGCGAAGGTCTCTTCTATGCTATCGATAGATCGTGTCTTCGAAAGCACCTCTATGTTAATCCGTTCCGGCGTAAACCCGTCCGGCAGAATAATTTCACGATCAAAGCCCTGAAAATAGCGAAACGAGAATGGCCAGCTCTTGCTCGCATCTGCGGGCAGCAGTTGGGCGAAATCGATTTTAGCCTCTGTTCCGTCCTGATCGCCGACAACCGTCAATTTAACGTCGCCACTCACTTTTCGATCGTGTTTGAGGGATTGTAAGAGAACCAGGCGAACATTGTAGGCACGTTCAACCGAGCCCCTCGTTAATCTGAGATCCTGGACTCGTAATCCTGCCGCACCATCCGTTGGTGACACGATGCCTCGATAAAAGGCGATGGCATCAGTTTGTTCCTGAATCTTCGCTTGCAATGTCATCAGGCTGGTTTCGACGTCTTTGTAGGCTTCCTTGTCAATGTCACGGTGCGTTTCAAGCAGCACTACCTGCTCTTTCAGCCCGGCGATTTCGGCTTCCAGGCCGTCTATTCTGCCCTCAAAGCTTTGCCGCTCGGCAGCAGCATCTACGATGTTGTAATTGGCCTGAATTCGGCCAAATTCGAACACCAGGTAGCCGAAAACCACAATTAGCACGGCCAGGAAGACGCGCACCGTAAAGACGCGTCCTCGGCTATGTAGCTGCAATGGTGAATATCTGGCCACGGAGTTCTTCGTTCAGATCAAAGACGTTATGTTACGCGGTGGCCCGACCCGAGAGAAGTGCGGCACGTCACGGTTTGGCAGCGGCGATGTCCTTTTCGAACGCGCTGCGCCAGCGCTTTGGCCACCATCGAGGCTGTGGCGGCAGACCCTGCGGGTAGACCGTCGATCCCAGTTCGTGGAGCGCCCGCGCGTAAACGCGTCGCTTGAAATAGATTACCTCATTGACAGGTCGCCAGAAATTCACCCAGCGAGCACGATCAAATTCCGGCTGCTCGCCGAGGTCAAACCGCAGGTTTTCGACCGAGGTTAAGAGACGCAGCATGAACCAGCGTTGTTTTTGGCCGATACAAAGCGGTTTGCTGTTACGGCGAATATACTTGCCTGGAAGGCGGTACTGCAGCCAGTCCGCCGTTACGCCGAGTAATTCGACGTCGGCCCGCTCAAGACCGACCTCCTCACGGAGCTCGCGGTACATCGCTTCCTCGGGCTCTTCGCCACGCAATACCCCGCCTTGCGGAAACTGCCAGCCCTTGCTGCCCACGCGACCGGCGAGCAACACCTCGCCGTCTGTGTTCGCAAGAATGATGCCGACGTTCGCACGGAACCCTTCTGCGTCTATCCAGTCGTTGCTCATTGCAACCGATACAAAAACTCTAACTACCTTTAACTTTACACCAAATGTGGGCATTGTCATTGACTCCTTGCATGCTGAGACTCGTATTGATCGCCAGACACCCAACATTGCTTTTTGCCGGCCTTGTCAGCCTCACCGTCGCCGCGTTTCTCGTCGCGCTGTCCTTTGGTAGCGCCGACACCAGTTTTGGCGAAACTCTCAGCGCCCTGGCTGGTACGGCATCGGAAAGAACAAACTCGCTGATTCTGGATCTGCGGCTGCCACGCGCACTGACTGCCTTCTCGGTGGGCGGCCTTCTGGCTATCGCCGGTGTCCTGATGCAGGTATTGCTCCGGAACCCGCTTGCAGACCCTTACATACTCGGCAGCTCTGGCGGCGCTGCAGTTGCCGCGCTGGCGGCAATGCTTCTCGGACTGGGAAGTTTGTTTGTTGATCTTGCAGCGTTTGGCGGCGCGATGGCCGCCACACTACTGGTGTTCTCGATTGCCCATGGCACCGGCAGTTGGGCGCCCGCGCGATTGCTGCTAACCGGCGTGGTACTAGCAGCGGGGTTTAGTGCTGCGACTACATTGATGCTCGCTCTGAGCCCCGACCAGAATCTGCGCGGCATGCTGTTCTGGCTCATGGGTGATTTGAGTTTCGCATTCGATCCGTGGCGTTGTTTCTCGGCGCTGGTATTTTTGGTTTTCGCCAGCACGCTCGCGGCTCGTCACCTGAACGTCCTCTCACGCGGCGAAATGCAGGCAGCCATTGTCGGCATGCCTGTTGTGGGCTTTCGTTACCTGGTTTTTGCGGCGGCTTCGCTGGCAACCGCATTGGCGGTCACAACAGTTGGCGTCATTGGTTTTATCGGCCTGGTCGTGCCGCACCTTGTGCGGTTGGTGGCCGGCAGTGATCACCGCATCGTGGTTCCTGCATCAGCGCTGGCCGGCGGCATCTTGCTTGTGATTGCCGATACGATGGCCAGAACAGTGATGGCACCGCGGCAGCTGCCTGTCGGCGCATTAACCGCAATGATCGGAGTACCGCTGTTTTTGCTATTGATGGGACGTAGCCGCGAGCCACGCAAGGCAGTTTAGTCGTCATCCCTCATCAACGGCGATCTGGTCCCTACCACCGGATTTCGCACGATAGAGAGCCACGTCAGCGCGAGCTAGCAGCGAATCGCCAATCGTTTTCAAGTCGTCGGCCTTCGGGTCGGGGCACACGCCGTCGATACCAATAGACGTCGTAATGTTTACAGAATCTCCGCTCGGCAATTCGTACGGTTCTCGCGAAACCGCCTTATGAATACGCTCGGCAAGCAAGGTCGCCGAGGCAATGTCGGTATCCGGGAGCAGCACGACAAACTCTTCGCCTCCATAACGCGCGGCAACATCGTTGGCGCGAACCTCGGCGTCAATGCGATTTGCGAACTCCTGAATAACGGCATCGCCTGCAGCATGTCCCCACGTGTCGTTAACGCGTTTGAAATGATCAATATCCAGCATCAGGCAAGCGAGATGACATTGCTCACGCCGGGATCGGGCCAGCTCTTCTTTGATACGCACCCGCAAGTAACGGCGGTTGTGCCATCCGGTTAGTACGTCAGTGAAACCACTGCGAAGCAAACGAGCTCGGTTGATCTCATTCTCAATACAAAAGGACGCAATAATTCCGAGGTGTGCGAGGAAATCAGCCGCATGCGCTCGCGTGAATCGCTCCTCATCTTTGCTTCCCAGGTTGATGCTGCCGATCAACTGATGCCGGTGAGCCAGTGGGATCATCGCGATACTCGCGAGTCCGGACGCCCCAGGGCAAACCAGTTGGTGGTCACATGCTGAGTACGCGCCGAGCCAGGGCTGCCTCAAGGCGACATACTGGGGCGCAATACCTGCCATCGATTCGACCATTACGAGGTTCTCGAATTCCTCGACCGGTGTACCGGCGGCCAGCAGCAGGTGACGGATATCGTGATCGGGGTCGCACATCACAACGCTGACATACTCAAGACCATAGCTGGCACGAAGTCCCAGCAGCATTTCTCCGATTAACGAACCAAGATCGTCAGCCTCCAGCAGCCGCAATTCTCGCTGTTGGGATCGACGCATTTTGTCATCGTTCCGCGCGACCTCGGTGGTCAGGGCCTCCAGCTGTCGCTCGGCCAGCGCCAGTTTCACGGCCATTTCATCCGTCAGTGACATCGCCTAGCCGCGCATATCCATGTAGCTGCGACCGTTGTGCATGAGTTCAACGAAACCGCTTTCGTTGCCACTAGCGACGAGCTCTCGAATACGCCGCGACGCATCACAAAGTGCATCCAGCGGATCAAGGCCGAATTTGTTGAGGTGCTGAATCTCGAAATACAGGTGCGGGTTGTCTCGCGCGACTGCTTCGGATACCAGCAGCTGGGAATCAAATGTTGTCGACGACATTTTGGCAAGCTTCGGCGCTGCCTCTCCGCTTTCGGCTAGCGCCGTAAAGAACGCAATATTGAGCGCGTGCGACAAGCCGAGGACGTATGCGATCAGCCGGTCGTGATCTTCCAGTCCCATATCGAGCGGCTCAACCATCGTAGATCGAAACAGCGCCTTGGCATCGTCAGTCGCTTTGCTGGATCCCACTTCGCAGAAGATCAGGTGGTGCCCTGAAAGCAATCGAGTGTCCGGACCGTACATAGGGTGTAAAGACGTAACGCGACAACCCGCTCTGTGCAGCTCCTGCAAGCCATCGATGAGCGGTGACTTAAGCGAGCCGATATCGAAAATAAGGCCCTTCGGTTTGAGAACGGCAAGCTGCGCCAGAATTCTGCCGGAAACCGCGAGCGGCGCTGCAACAACGATGACATCGTAGTCCACTCCGGCATCCGTCCAGTTCTTGAAGCACCCTGGCCCGTCTTCAAGCCCCGGATCCGCGACAGTCGTCGCGAAACCCTGTGACGAAAAGAAATCGGTGAACCAACCGCCCATCTTGCCCGCGCCGCCGATAATGAGAACGCGCTGTCCGTCCCCGGCAGCCTCCGCAATAACTCGTTCGCGCTCCTGGCTGGCCAGCGACGATTGAATCAGCTGCCTCAGGACGCCTTCGGCGAGGTTTGGGTCGATACCCAGTTCGCTGGCTTGTGCGCGCCCCATATCAAGCACGTCCTTTTCTCGCGCGTAGTCACGCGTTCCACGACCGCTTGTTTGCTTGTTGCGACCTATTTCCGCAACGATTCGCTGGCGCTCCGCGATCAAGCCCACAAGCCGCTCGTCAACAGCGGATAGTTCTTTTCGAAGATCATCAAGACTCATTAGACCGTTTTTCTTCCAAAATGTACGTGAGGAATTCTTTTTTACACGAGACATGCAACGCGGAGCAAGCCGGGACACGTTGTCCACCGCGCTGCAATCGTGCGAATATCGCCGTCAGGGTCAACACCAACACTTAGTGGAGCATAAAACGATGAAGACTCGCGCCGCAGTCGCCTGGGAAGCTGGCAAGCCGCTTGAGATCGAAACCATTGACCTCGATGGACCAAAGGCAGGCGAAGTACTGCTCCGTAATGTCGCAACCGGCGTTTGCCACACCGACGCATTCACGTTATCCGGCGAAGATCCTGAAGGTATTTTTCCGGCAGTGCTTGGGCACGAAGGTGGTGCGATCGTTGAGGAAGTCGGCGAGGGCGTTAGCTCTGTTAAGGCCGGCGACCATGTCATTCCGCTGTACACGCCCGAATGCGGCGAGTGCAATTTTTGCACCTCTGGAAAAACCAATCTTTGTCAGGCAATTCGCGCGACGCAGGGCCAGGGTTTGATGCCGGATGGAACCTCGCGATTTTCGATGGATGGCAAGACGATTTACCACTACATGGGCACATCCACGTTCAGCGAGTACACCGTGCTGCCCGAAATTTCTGTCGCCAAAGTCAGGCAGGAAGCACCGCTCGAGAAAATCTGTCTGCTGGGCTGTGGCATCACGACGGGTATCGGCGCGGTGTTAAACACGGCAAAGGTTGAGGCGGGTGCAACAGTCGCCGTGTTTGGGCTTGGTGGTGTAGGCCTGAGCGCCATTCAGGGTGCCGTGATGGCCGAGGCCGGCCGCATTATTGCCATTGATATCAACACAGAGAAGTTCGAACTCGCCACACAACTTGGTGCGACGGATACGGTTAACCCCAAGGATCACTCGTCTCCGATTCAGGACGTCATCGTTGATCTGACAGACGGCGGCGTCGATTACTCGTTTGAGTGCGTCGGCAACGTCGATCTGATGCGTGCCGCTCTCGAGTGCTGTCACAAGGGCTGGGGTGAATCAACGATTGTTGGCGTTGCTGGCTCGGGCAAGGAAATATCCACGCGTCCGTTCCAGCTCGTAACGGGCCGTGTCTGGCGTGGCACGGCATTTGGAGGCTGCAAAGGCCGTTCGCAATTGCCCGGCATGGTCGACCAGTACATGGACGGCGAGATCAAGATCGACGAGTTCATTACGTATACGATGCCTCTTGAGGACATAAACCGGGCGTTTGATCTTATGCACGAAGGTAAGAGCATTCGTTCCGTGATTCACTTTTGATCCATCCAACTGATGGTGGCAATGCCGCCTGAGAGAGTTCATTGACCAAGGTAGCCGTCGCTACGACTTCAGCACTTGCCGCCGAAGCCGCGCGTGAGATCGCCGCGAACGGCGGTAATGCGGTCGACTGCGCTCTTGCGGCAGCGCTCTTTACGATTAACACCGAGCCGGGAGTGTGTGCGCTGGCCGGTAGTGCATTCATTACTGTTTGGACTCCTGGCAACGAGCCGATAACGATCGACGGTAATGTTGCCGTACCCGGCCGTGGCCTTGCCCAAAGCGAACTCGGTGGCGGCGCGAGCAGCGTGACGATTACCTACGGCGGTGGTATCACAACTCTTGCCGGCCCCGGATCCGTCGCAATACCGGGCACGCTTGCTGCGATAGATCGGGCATCGACGTTGTTTGGCAAGACACCTTGGAATGAGCTGTTTGCGCCGACTATCAGAGCCACGCGTGATGGCTTTCCGTTGTCGTCCGCATGCCACTACTACCTCGGATACTCGGGTGAGTGCATTTTCAGTCGCAGCGATGACGGTTTTTTCGCATTGCACCACGCGGATCGCTCACAGCGCGAAAACGGACGCCTTATCGTCGTGCCGCATCTTGCCGACACTTTGGCGGCCATTGCTGACGAAGGCGCCAGTATCTTTTACGAGGGAGAACTCGCCCGGGCTATGACGGAACACGTCCGCAACGGCGATGGCGCGCTGACTCTCGAAGATCTGAAACATTACGAGGCCATTGAGAGACCTGCCCTTACGGTCGAAATAGGCGACTGGACGATTGCGACCAACCCGCCGCCTGCCGTCGGTGGAGCCGTACTCGCGTCGATGTTACTTGCGTGTGCCGACTTGCCACATCGCGAATGGGACTCAGCGGCGTTGTTGCAGTTGATACAAGTTCAGCGTGCTTCGCTGGACTATCGTAGACAACGCCTCGACCTGGCGGACAACATCGGCGCCGAAGCTGCAAAACTGTTGGACTCTGCGCGCAATGGGCAGCTCCTCAGCCGCTGGACATCGGCGTCTACGGTGCACACTTCTGCGGTCGACGACAACGGCATCGCCTGTGCGATAACGGCGTCATCCGGCTATGGGTCTGGCGAGATGCCGGCAGGAACCGGCCTTTGGCTGAACAACTGCCTCGGCGAACTCGAGCTCAACCGTCGTGGCCTTGACGCTGGCCCGCCGGGCCAGCGATTACCGTCGAATATGGCACCAAGCATTGCGCGCCGCAAAGGCGCTGTTCTTGCCGCGGGATCGCCCGGTGCCGATCGCATCACAACCGCGTTGCATCAGTTCTTCGTCAATGCTTTGCAACTGGGCATGACGCTTGATGAGGCAATCGCGCACCCGCGCCTGCACGTAGACACCAGTGGCGAGGAGGATAGGCTAATGGCCGAAGCCGGGCTCGACTTGCCGGAAATCGACTTGCCCGTCACCGTCATGCCAGAACTGAATATGTACTTCGGTGGCATTGGTGCGACATTAGTTGAGAACGGTGGCGACATTCAGGTAGCCTCTGACCCGCGGCGTGCAGGTGGCGCCGTAATATGCGACGGAGGTTAGCGTGAGCGATCCCTGCTCGGCAAAGAGACTACCGACTGTACTGCCATCGGATCCGATGCACTGGGCAAAAGCATGGCTCGACGAGGCCGTGCAAAATGAAGTGCAACGGAATCCGAATTCGATGGCTGCCGTCACCGTAAATGGCGAAGGGCAACCTTCCGCCCGCGCGGTTCTGTGTAAGGAATTCGTTGCCGACCCGGGCTACCTTGTTTTTTTCACCAATTACAAATCTGACAAAGCACGGCAGATTGCCGGCAACAGCAAAGTCGCACTTCTGTTTCATTGGGACTCCTTCGGTCGGCAGGTGCGAATAGAGGGTCAGGCTGTGCTTTCTCCCAACGAAGAAAGCGATGCTTATTTTG
>CAYTNO010000006.1:0-17229 GCA_964439125.1 uncultured Woeseiaceae bacterium
GCCAAAGAGGGCGAAGGATCTTGTGGCGGCGACAAGGAAGGTGAAGCTTCCTGTGGTGGCGATAAGGAAGGCGAAGCTACCTGTGGCGCTGACAAAGAAGGTGAAGCTTCCTGTGGTGGCGACAAGGCAGGCGAAGCTACCTGCGGCGCTGACAAGGAAGGTGAAGCTTCCTGTGGTGGCGATAAGGAAGAAGCTGAAGGCTCTTGCGGCGAAGGCAGCTGCGGTGCTGACAAGAGCTAATAACGCTCTTTCACAGCAATGTGCAAAACAAGAGCCCGCGCATTGCGCGGGCTTTTTTGTGCGCTTTGACTAAATTTCCGGCTTAACCCCCAAATCATCAAGTGTTAGATTCAGGCTCAATACCTCAACGATCGGAATATTCATGGCCAAGGTAGTAACACGTTGCAAATGGGCGGAGGGCGTCAACCTCGACTACATCCAATACCACGACAAAGAATGGGGCGTACCGGTATTTGATGATCAGGTGCAATTCGAGTTCCTGATACTGGAAGGGGCGCAGGCGGGCCTCAGCTGGTCGACAATTCTCAACAAGCGGGAAGGCTATAGAAAAGCATTTGCGGACTTTGACCCTGTGAAGGTCGCACGTTTTACCCAAAAGCGTGTTGAGAAGCTGCTGCTCGATCCATCGATCGTTCGTAATCGCCTGAAAGTGACGTCAGCCGTCACCAATGCCAGGGCGTTTCTTGCTGTGCAAAAAGAGTTCGGCAGCTTCAGCGATTACATCTGGGAGTTTGTCGGTGGCAAGCCACTACAGAACAAGTTCAAGAAGGACGGCGACATTCCGGCGACGTCGCCTGAGTCAGCCGCCTTGAGCAAAGACCTGAAAAAGCGCGGCTTCAAATTCGTCGGCAGCACGATTATTTATGCGCACATGCAGGCAACTGGCATGGTCAACGATCATGTTGTCGGCTGCTTTCGCCACAAGCAGTGCGCCGCAAAGGCGAAACCCCGGCGCTAGCTGTTAGTTTGGGCCACTTGCAATTGGCCTGATGCCGGTGGATTATCGGCTCATCCCGTTAACACCGAAACAGAAGAAGGGGTCCGCCATGTCTGACCTGTTGGACGACAAACCGGAAATGTCATTTTGGATCATTGGTGCTTTTGCACTTGTGTGGAATCTTATCGGCCTGGTTCTTTACTACAGCCACGTTTCTATGACGCCAGACGCGCTCGGAGTCTTCACCGAGGCGCAGCAGGCGTTCTTCAGCTCAGTCCCGGTTTGGGCAACGTCCGCGTACGCAGTCGCAGTTACTGCCGGCGTACTCGCCAGCCTGTTTCTGCTTTTGCGCAAGGCCTGGGCCGTGCCTCTTTTCGCCTTATCCCTTATCGGCATTGTTGTGCAGGATCTGCATGCCTTCGTGATCAGCAACGGGCTTGAAGTGTGGGGCACCGAGGGTATTTATCTGCCCGCATTCATCCTTGTTGTGGCGATAGCCTTGCTGATGTACTCACGCAGCGCGAAGCAAAAGCGCCTGCTTACCTGATCAACACGGCTCGGTACTCCTTCAAGGAGTACTAGTTGCCGATACGAATTACGGTAATCGCCGACAGGCCCTGCGGCGTGTTGTGCGATATGCCTCCCAGGTAGATCGTGTCGGGCAGCAGGCCGGCCCAGGTAACAGTGACATTTTCTGTGCTGCCCGCATTGACGAAAGCGGGCCCACTTGCCGTCATATTGCCCTGGTCATCGACGAGGCCAAAAGACCAGCCCAACAGCGAATAGTTTGCACCGGGTCCACCAGAAACCTGGTCCGTCTCGAAGCCGTGGATGAGCACGGCGTAGCGCCCTGCCGCTGGTAACAGCACATTGAACTCCTCCTGCGAACTTGCTTCACCGCTGTCGCCGAGCTTCGTGCAATTGACGTTGTCCGGGCAGTAATAGACGTACATATCAAGGTCGTCGTCACCGTCTGTCAGTGTGTCGAACAACGAGAAACGCAGGTAGACCTCGTCGACCGGGACATCAATCAAATGCATGGTAACGCCGTTGTCGGACCTGAAAGAGAAGGTCTTGGTCGGGTCGTTGTCGACGAAGCCGTTGAGGACCAGCGGCAGGCGCAGGCCGTGCACACCGGCGGTGTAAGCGCCCGTATAGCCGAACTCGACAGGGAAACTCAGCGAGCCATCTGCACCGAAATCCGTCACCTGGGCAGGGGCTGTCACGGAGATTGGGCGTATCGCTATGGTGCTATAGACCGAACGAGTGCCGTCACTCCATGTCAATGATCCGAAGCGCCACAAGTCCAACGGACCGGACTCGAAGCTGAACGTCACGTCAAACGTCGCCGTCTCCCCGGGGGCCACGGTGATGCTTGCGGGAACCACGTTGACCCCAATGCCTACCGGCGCAATGACGGCGACGACGTAGCTTGCCGACTGATCGCTGACGTTCGTGACGCTACGGCTTACCGTTCGTTCGCTGGTGAAGCGCTCAATGGCTATTGAAGGCTGGTTCAGGTCGGCGCCGGCGAAGGAGTATCCTGCGGCGCTCAACTGGTCGCATCGTTCCTGCGTGACTCCGGGCAATGCGATCCCGCAGGCGAAGGCATCGTAATCATCGCTGCTGACATCGTATACGAGCCCTGGATCGACCGAGTCGTTCGGCACGATGTGCCCGGCACCGTAGTCAAACGGCAGTGCTGCCGTCACGCCGTCGGAGCCAGTTAGCGACTGGTGCGCCGTGGTCATCAACGCCGACTTGATAGCGGACGGGCTCCAGTCCGGGTGAGCCTGCAACAGCAGCGCCGCGACACCGGCGACATGCGGTGTCGACATCGATGTCCCCGTGAGATAGGCGAAATTCTCGCCCGGAGCCGCGTTCGCCGCGTCCGGTGAAAAGCCTGCGAGGATGTTAATGCCTGGTGCCGTTACGTCGGGTTTCAAAATATCGGGCACGGGTCCGGGCCCGCGCGCGGAAAACGAGCCCATAACATTGCCAGTGTCATTTTCTGTCAGGAAAAGATCCTTGTCGAGCAACACGGTCACAAGGTTTCCTGCATCGAACTCCGCGAGTATCAGGTTGGCATCAGCCTGGCCGATCATGACGGCTGGAATATCGGATAGTCCGGTGGCGCCGTTCATAACGACAGGGTCGCCGGCGATGTTGTATACGATTGCCGCGATGGCGCCCGCGTCAGCTGCATTGGCAACTTTCACATCGAAGCCGCAGCCGCCGCGCTGAATTAGTGCAATGTTGTTTGAGATGTCTGAACTGTTTATGAGCGGCTCGCAAGCGTCCGAAAGCGTCCCGGCGCTGCCGTCTTCGAATACATCTTCTCCATCGTCGACCAAAACGAGATCGCCGTCGAGTGGGCCGCGCGCGCTGAGTGCTGGCGTAAAGTTGGCTTCCTTAGCCGCGTACTTTCCCGCAAGACCGGGCGGTGTCTTGATTTCGAGGGCTTCGAGCGTTGTCGTTCCGTCGCGGCTCGATGCTGCGGCTGTCAGAACCCAGGGTGCGCCGGCAGGGGAGCCAATCGTGCCAAGGTTGGGCCCTTCGTTACCGGCGGCCACGACTGTAAACACACCGGCTTTCGTGGCGGCCATCAAAGCCAGGTCGTCGGGCGCGGTTACGCTCAGCAACGAACTGCCAACGGAGTAGTTGATGATATCGACGCCGTCGGCTACTGCTGCGTCGATAGCGTTTGCCAGATCTGATGTGTTGCAGCTGGCGCGCTGATCGCCGGGACGTAGCCAACAAGCCTTGTAGACTGCAACCCGGGCGCGCGGCGCGACACCTTCTATACGGCCAATAAACGAGCCGAAGATCGATGCCTTAACGCGGTTGCCGGCAGCTATCGTCGCTGTGTGTGTTCCGTGACCGTCCGCATCTCGAGCTGAGCGAATCTCCCCGTCATCGATAGGACCGCTGGCCTCGGCTCCGGTAATAAACCAGCGTGCGCCAATAAGTTTGTTGTTGCAGGCCGTCGACTCAAATTGATCGCCGGACTGACAGCTTCCGTTCCAGTTCTCGGGCGGCTCGAATAATACGGTGTCCTCTTGTTTGTCGAAGCGCCTGCACAGCCAGCGGCCAAGAATCGAGTTTTCAGCCCAGTCGCCGCTGCAAATTCGCGGCCTGTCTGCTTCGCGGGTATCGGCGAGCGACGGATGTTCGGGCGCGATACCGCTGTCGATAACGCCGATAATAATGCCATCACCGTCGAGCCCCGGTGCGCCACGCAGACCCTTTTCAGAATCGAACAGGCCCAAGAAATCGAGACTGAAATTTGTAGCAAGAGGCCGGATCTCATCCTCCCAAACGCGTAGGACGTCGGGCAGGTTTTCGAGTTTGTGCGCCTGCGACGGATGCATTCTGGCGGCGAAGCCGTTGAGCCCGTATCGATAGCGGTAGATCAACTCAGTGCCGGCACCGGCGCGCGCAAGCACCTTGTCCTGTTCGATGGCCAGCCGTGTCGTATAGGTCTGGATGGCAGAACTCGCTTTGTCGAAGCGAACCCGTGGCTGACCTGGTGCGCTCAGCTTGGCCGTTGGCCCAAATCGCAGCGCGTGAAAGTCAGCCGCGGAAGGCGCCTTGAGCTGAACGATGTAGGTTTTGCGTAGATTCGGGTCATCAGTGCCTGCAAGGCGAATAGCACCAAGACTGCCAGCGTCGCGCAGATCAGTTTCGAATTGCGCAAAAGCGCTGACTGAAAGCAGCGCCGACGCAAGTAGCAATGCACGCAACCAGCTCATCTAATTGTCGCGGTAGCCGCTCAACTCCTCGGCTGAATAATCGACGCCAAGACCTACAGCGATTCGATTAACGAAGTTGAAGTAAGAAACGATAAGCGTCAGATCAAGAATGTCCCTGTCGGACAAATCCACCGCGCGCAATTCGCCCAGGTCGCTTTGCGTCATCGCGGCGGGCGCCGACGTGAGTTTTTCGGCATGCCGGACGATATTGCTGAGGCGCGGCTCAAGCGTTTCGAGACCGTCGGCCGACGTCAGCAATTCGAGCGTTTCCTCGTCGTCGATGTGGTGCCGCAGCGATTCAGCATGATGGCTGACACAGTACGCGCAGTCATTGGTGGCTGAAACGACGACGGCTATGGCCTCTCGCTCCATACGGCTTAGCCCGGAGCGGCCGAACATCAATGTCATATAGAGGTCGAGGTGACCCTCCAGCGCATCAGGATTAAGACTGTGAACCTTGAGAATGTTGGAAATTTTGCCGCGCTTCTTAATGAGTTCGGCATACATTGCCTCCAATTTGCCGTCGGCATCACTGACTTCGATTTCATCTATCCAGGACATCTTTTGACGTTACCACTCATGCCCGCAAAAGAGAACGCTCGGCAGGCCTGGTCGCTAAAGCCCGGGTTGTATCAGCGAGTCACTCCACTCCAATTTTCAGCCAGTCGCGGGGTAGTAAAAAATCGGTATACAGCTTGGCCTCGGCCGTGCCGGGCTCAGGGTGCCAATCGTATTCCCAGCGCACGCGAGGAGGCAACGACATCAGGATGGACTCGGTGCGACCGCCGGACTGGATACCAAAAACCGTACCTCGGTCGAAGAGCAGGTTGAATTCGACGTAGCGGCCGCGTCGATACAATTGGAACTCGCGCTGACTTTCGCCGTAGCGATGATCTTTGCGCTTCTTGACGATCGGTCGGTAGGCCGGCAGGAAGCTATCCCCTACCGATTGCAGGAACTCGAAGCTGCGATCAAACCCGCCTTCATTCAGATCATCGAAAAACAGGCCGCCAACGCCGCGAGTCTCGTCGCGATGTTTCAGGTAAAAATAGTCGTCGCACCACTTTTTATATTTGCTGTAGACGTCATCGCCGAAAGGATCACAGGCGGCTTTCGCGACCTGGTGCCAATGGACGACGTCTTCTTCGAATGCATAGTAAGGCGTCAGGTCGAAACCACCGCCGAACCACCAGACGGCTTCGTCGTCATCACCTGCCCTGAAAAAACGGAAGTTGGCGTGCGTGGTCGGTATGTATGGGTTGTGCGGATGTATAACCAGCGATACGCCAACGGCCTCGAATCCGCACCCGGCAAGGCCGGGACGAGTTTTTGTTGCAGAAGGCGGCATCTGATCGCCGAAAACATGTGAGAAGCCAACACCAGCCTGTTCGAATACGGCACCGTTGCTCAACACGCAACTCGTGCCACCGCCACCGCCGGGACGCTGCCATTCGTCGCGTCTAAATCGTGCTTTGCCGTCGAGCTGCTCAACTTCCGCGACGATGCGTTTCTGCAACGCCTGAAGGTAATCTTTGACCTGCTCCAGTTCGTTCATGCTGTGCGTGACCTTAAGATACTGCCTGTCACCAGGTCTCGAATTTCTGACGGGCCGGGTGACGAACCACAGTCACCCGGCACGACGTAGTCTACACAAGCGGCAAAATTGCGGCGAAGCGCGAGTTGGCTTCGTGCTGCAGGCTTACCGGCGATATTGGCGCTGGTCGAGACTATCGGTGACGCGACTGCATCACAAATCGCTGCAGCGATTGGGCTGCACGTCAGGCGTACGGCGATACCCTCATGGGCGCCGCGTATCAGCCCGGATGCCCGCGGCCCCGCTGGCGCAATCCAGGTGATCGGTGACGATGCTTCTGCCGGTAGGATGGTTCCGCAATCCGGATCTATCCAGCCCTGCAGCTGCTCTTCATTTGATGCGACGAGAATCAGGCCTTTGGCCGGGTCGCGCTGTTTGATCGTTAACAGGCGCCTCACTGCGCCGACATCGTCGGGCATGCAGCCGAGCCCGAAAACGCCCTCTGTTGGATATGCGATAACACCGCCCCCGAGCAGTGCGTTGGCAGCCCGGGCGATGATCATCTTCATTCAGGGGTTCCGCTAACTATTCGCTGGCTTTCTTTTTAGCGACTTTTTTCTTCGCTGTTTTCTTCTTGCTCTTTTTCTTTTTGCTCTTTTTCTTCGCTGTCTTCTTCTTGGTCGCGGTCTTCTTAGCCGCCTTCTTAGCCGTCTTTTTCTTGCCGCGTCGCCCGCGAACAGGCGCGGCCGCAAGCAGCTCTTTGCATTCGTCGAGCGTCAGCGATTTAGGCTCGCGGTCTTTCGGTACCCGCGCGTTCTTGGTCTTGTCCGTAATGTACGGGCCGTAGCGGCCGTTCAGAACCTGGATGCCCTCATCTTCGAAATCCTGAATGATGCGATTCGCATCAAGGATCTTCTTCTCTTCAACGAGTTCGAGTGCGCGCGGCAGCTCGACCGTATAGGGATCGTCTTCTTTCATGGAAACGTACTTGTCGCCGTAGCGAATGTACGGGCCAAACCGCCCAACGCTTGCCGACACAGCCAGGCCATCGGCTGTTTCGCCGAGCTTGCGTGGCAGCTTGAACAACTCAAGCGCCTCTTCCATGGTGATCTCGTTCATCTTCTGGCCTGGACGCAAGCCAGCAAATTTCGGCTTGTCTTCGTCATCCTTGGTGCCGATTTGTACAAAGGGCCCATAGCGGCCCATGCGAACCGTCATGGGTTTGCCGCTCTTCGGGTCGGTGCCGAGCTCGCGCGCCTGTGCGACCTGTTCCCTTGTTACCGATTCATCCTTGTCATCACACAACGCCTTGAACGGCCCCCAGAAATTATCGAGGAGTGGCACCCAGTCTTTCTCACCCAGCGATACGGCATCGAGGTCGTCCTCGAGCCTGGCGGTGAAGTCGTAGTCGACGTATTGCTTGAAGTGCTCGGTCAGGAAGCCGATGACGATGCGGCCGATGTCGGTCGGGAAAAAACGCTTGGCGTCGATTTCGACGTACTCGCGGTTCTTCAGCGTCATGATGATGCTCGCGTACGTTGACGGTCGGCCGATGCCGTACTCTTCCAGCGTCTTGACGAGACTCGCTTCCGTGAAGCGCGGGGGTGGTTCGGTAAAATGCTGCTCAGGTCGCAGCACGTCGAGGTTGATAACGTCGCCCTCTGCGATGTTGGGCAGCAAGCGATCACCATCGTCGTCTTTCTTGTTGTCGTCCCTGCCTTCTTTATAGACGGCCATGAAGCCGGGCTCGACAAGTATCGAGCCGTTGGCGCGGAAACGATGGCCATCATCTTCCGGCCCGGCCGCTAGTTCGATCGCAACTGTGTCGAAAAGCGCGGGCACCATCTGGCATGCCATCGTGCGTTGCCAAATTAATGAGTAGAGCCGGAACTGATCTTCGTCCAGAGCCTCTTTGAGTGACTCGGGGGTGCGCGCCACGGAGGTCGGGCGAACGGCCTCATGCGCTTCCTGCGCGTTCTTGGAGCGGTTCTTGAATTCGCGCGGCTCTTCGGGAACATTCTGGCTTCCGTAGCGTTCAGCGATGACCTCTCGAATTTCATCAACCGCGACGGCAGCCAGGGTCACAGAGTCGGTACGCATATAGGAAATGAGTCCGACGTTGCCTTCGCCGGGTAACTCCATACCTTCGTAGAGTTTCTGTGCAACGCGCATCGTCCACTGTGTATTGAAGCCGAGTTTGCGCGCCGACTCCTGTTGCAAGGTTGAGGTCGTGAACGGAGCGGCCGGGTTTCTGCGCCGCTGGCGCTTATTCACGCTGACTGTCGTTAGCTTGCCATCTGCCGCAGCGTTGATGGTCTTCTCAACATCGCGCGCTGCGCCCTCGTTTTCGAAGCTGAATTGCTCGACCTTTTCACCCGCATAACTAACGAGTCTTGAGGCGAACGGTTGTTCGTCCTTGCTGACATCTGCTTCGATCGTCCAGTACTCACGAGTCTTGAATGCTTCGATCTCGAGTTCGCGCTCGACGATCATGCGCAGAGCCGGGCTCTGCACCCGGCCCGCGGACAAACCGCGCTGCACTTTCTTCCACAGCAGCGGCGAAAGGTTGAAGCCGACAAGGTAATCAAGCGCGCGGCGTGCCTGCTGTGCGCCGACAAGGTCGTTGGATAATTCGCGAGGGTTATCGATCGCGTGCTGCACGGCCGCTTTGGTGATCTCGTGAAAAACCACCCGGTGTACGGGCTTGTCCCCGAGCGATTTGTTCTCAGCGAGCAACTCTATTAGATGCCACGATATTGCTTCACCCTCGCGATCCGGGTCAGTCGCCAGGTACAGTGCGTCTGCTTTCTTCAGCGCTCGTGTAATGGCCTTTACATGTTTTTCGTTGCGCTCGATCACCTGGTACTTCATTGCGAAGCCGTTTTCGGTATCAACCGCGCCAACTTTGGGGACGAGGTCGCGCACGTGCCCGTACGAGGCCATGACATCAAAGTCTTTACCCAGATACTTACTGATCGTCTTGGCCTTCGCAGGCGATTCGACTATTACAAGATTCTTAGACATGAAATTCCTGAGCTCAGAAACAAACAACCGCGGACAGTGCCGCGGTTGAATACAATGCTTGCGTATGGCGTGTCAAGGATTAGCGCTCGGCTCGTTAGTGAATCGACCCCGTACTTTCCTCAAAAACCAGGTCTTCCATACGTGCGTAGGCCTGTTCCTGCCCGGGTTGGCTGAACAACACCATGAGCACAACCCACTTGATTTGTTCTTCGTCGATATCAGCTGACTCGAGCGCCAACAGGCGGTCAATAAGGATCTCACGCTCCGGCGGCGACAAAATTCCGATCTGCTCGAGGTACGTCACGTAGCCGCGACATACTGTATCCAGACGCTTTTGCTCGAAGTCGTTATAGATCCGCATGCCGCGCTTCGTCTGCGCATTGAAGGCGAGATTGTCCTGCCGGTCGGTGAGGCCATCCAGCCAGTCAAGTGCGCGATCAATTTCGGGGTCGCCAAAACCCGCCCGCGCAAGTTCGTCGCGCAGTTCGTTTTGGTCGGCTTCGGGTTCTTCTTCGGTGTCGACGTAGGTCTCAAACAGATACATCAACACGTCGAGTACATTTTCTTTCATGCCTGGAGCGGCTCCATTGCGTTGTCCAATCCGGTTCTTAAATCAGCTCAGCAGTGAGTATCGACCACCGGATAGTGACTCGACCTCTCCCTCTAGCTCCAGGATCAGAAGCATGGAGGAAACCTGCTCGATCGTCAATCCGGAGTTGCCTGCGAGTTCGTCGATTCCTATCGGGTCGTGGCCGAGGAATTTCTTGAGCTGCAAATATTCTCGGTCGTCAACAGACGGCGATGTGTCGTTCGGCGTTGATTCCACAGTGTTTTGCAGAAGGTGGCCCGCGAGCGGTACCAATTCGGCGACGATGTCGTCGGCTGTTTCGACCAGCTTTGCGCCCTGCCTGATAAGTTGATGGCATCCGCGCGTGAGTGGATTATGGATAGAGCCGGGTATCGCGAATATCTCTCGACCCTGCTCGCCGGAAAGCCGCGCCGTTATCAGCGAGCCACTTCGGCGAGCGGCTTCGACGACCAGCGTGCCGAGACTAACGCCGCTGATCAGGCGGTTGCGCTGCGGGAACAACTCCTTGCGCGGCTGCATGCCGAGGGGGAATTCGCTGACCAGGGCGCCGTTGCGCGCGATGAGATGAGCCAGTTCGCGATTGGCGGCCGGATAGACCCGGTCGATGCCATGCCCCAGAAACGCAATAGTCGCCGCGCCTGCGTCCAGGGCACCGCGATGAGCGGCCGTATCGATGCCCTGTGCCAGGCCACTGACAATGCAGAATCCGCAGGATCCCAGGTGACGGGCAAACTCGTACGCATTGCGAGTGCCGGCCTGAGTTGGGTTGCGACTACCGACAATTGCCAGCGCCGGCAGGTGCAGTACGTCGGGGTTGCCGTTGACGTAAAGCGCTTTAGGCGGCCCCGGGATCTGGTCGAGCAGCTCCGGGTAGCCGTCGTCCCCGCGGCCGATCAGGTGATGGTGTGGATCCTGTAGCCATTCCTCGCTCATCTCGACAGTGTAAAAAAAACGGCGCAATTAAGCGCCGTCTTTATTTATCGATAAGCGACAGAATCAGAGTGGATTGCGCACGAAGTCCAGAATATGAATAGCCTGGGTTGCTTCCATGACGAGTCCGTAGCTGATTTCACCGTAGGACTTGAAGATCATAATCGTGCCGGCTTCCTCTTCAGGCAGCTTGACAGTACCGCCCGCGACCTTGTCGCGCACGACTTCACCAGCGCGGAAAGCTGTCAGCACGTCACCAACCGCAAGTCCGTCATTCGTACCGCGATTGATAACGACAACCTGGTACTGACCAATCTGCGACACGCCATCGACGACATGGATAATGCGTCCGTCGATCGAGGTTGATGGTGCTTGCGGGAAGAAGTTCATCGGTACTTCGACAGATGCCGGAACGAGCCGGTCGCCTTGTTTGGCCTCGCGCTTGGACATGGTAATTGCAAACGAGCCCGGGTCGCCGCTACGACGCAGCGTACCTTCGCCAATCAGGATGCCGTGGTAGCCCACGAGGTGTTTGTCATCGGGATCAAAAAGCTTGTCACCGACATGCACGATGTTATAGCGCGAGCCGGGATCTGCACTTGCTCCGCGCACATAAACTGTATTGCCGGCAGCAGCGATCAGATGTTCGCCCTTGGCCGCAACGATATACGGGAGTTGCTCAACCTCGTCCTTTTGCAGAACGATGCCCGTGCTGAGAAACGCGGAAAGCGAATCGTACGGGACGCTGGTAATGGCCTCGTTCAACGGCGTGGCGCGAGCCTCGGGGGACAGGCGATAGCTGGATCCGCGCACATTGGTTATGCGCGGCTGGCCGTCAATGTATACGAGCCCAAGTACGTCACCAGGATAAATAAGGTGCGGGTTCTCGATCTCGGGATTGACATACCAGATTTCGGGCCAATACCAGGGGTCATGGAGAAACGTCGCAGCGATGTCCCAGAGAGTGTCGCCAACTTGAACGACATACTCATCGGGAGCGCCTTCGGCGAGTGGGGCCCGATCCTGTGAAAAGGCGGCGAGCGAACCGAATACCATCGAAGCAACGAGTGCGACGGTGGTCATCCGGAGGCGGATTTTCAGGTTACTTTTGCGGAGGGACATAGGTTCTTCATGCTCCATACAAGGCTTTGAGGCCTGTGGCTTTTTTTACGTTGATATAATATGTCGTTCCGGTGCCTTTGAGACTGCTAATTACGTCACATTTCCGGCTCAGAACACGTGCCGGATTGCAATTAGCTGGTGGCAATTGTCGACCATCTTATTCAATAAAGTCAAACATTTAGCTCATTTTTGTACGAATTTACGCGAATAATCACTAGAATTACCTCAAACTAATTATGGCAAAACTATCAATTTTGGAGTTTCCAGACCCGAGACTCAGAACGCGGGCAATACCGGTCGAAACTGTCGACGACGAGCTAAATACGCTCATCGATGACATGTTCGAGACAATGTACGCAGCGCCCGGCATCGGTCTGGCCGCTACACAGGTCGATGTGCACAAGCGACTGCTTGTTGTGGATGTGTCGTCGGACAATAGTGAGCCGAATGCGCTGATTAATCCCGTGATCATCGAATTGGACGGCGAAACTATTACCGAGGAAGGCTGTCTTTCGGTGCCCGGTTACTACGAAGAAGTTAAGCGCGCGGAACATATTCGAGTGCGCTTCCTGGATCGCAAGGGTGAGGAAGCGGAGCTGGAAGCAGAGGGCGTTCTCGCTGTTTGCATACAGCACGAAATCGATCACCTCGATGGCAAATTGTTTGTCGACTATATTTCGGAGGCGAAACGGCAACGGATTCGAAAACGACTTCTGCGCGATAAACGGCATCAGGCCGAAGTTGCCATGTAGGCGCGTCGTTGCAACGAACGCCAACCCTCAATCATGAACACCCCCAACGTCATTTTTGCCGGCACGCCCGACTTTGCGGTTGCGTCGCTGAAGGCCCTGGTTGAATCCGGCATCACCCCGATTGCTGTATTGACACAGCCGGATCGTCCCGCCGGTCGTGGCAAGCGTTTGTCGGCAAGCCCGGTTAAACAATTTGCCGAAGACCTGGGCATCCCCGTGCTGCAACCGGGAACGTTACGCGACACGAGCGTTGTCGCCGAGCTCGAAGCGATGCAGCCCGACCTGATAGTCGTTACGGCCTATGGTTTGCTTCTGCCACAGAACGTTCTCGATATTCCGCGCGCGGGCTGTGTCAACGTACACGCGTCTCTGTTACCGCGCTGGCGCGGCGCGGCACCCATTCAGGCGGCGCTACTTGCGGGTGACGAAGAAACGGGCGTGTGCCTGATGTCGATAGAGGCCGGTCTCGACACCGGGCCCGTGTACAGCAGTGACGCAATAACAATCAATGACGATGAGACGGCTGGCGAGCTACACGACCGCCTGGCAAAGCTTGGCGGCCGCGTATTGGCGCAGCACGTCAAAGAGATTGCCGCAGGAAGGCTCGACGCAATAGCCCAAGACGATAGCCGTGCGACCTACGCCGGAAAAATCGCGACAGCAGATGCTGCAATCGACTGGCGGCGCTCGGCCCGGGATATCGATCGCCAGGTTCGGGCGTTTAACCCGGTGCCAGGCGCCTGGTTCATGCACGGCGACGAGCGCATCAAGTGTTGGCGGGCGAAGGCAGGAGCTGGCGTCGATGCTCCACCGGGCACAGTCGTGGCAGCGTCGCAGGAAGGCGTCGTTGTTGCTTGCGGCGATGGCGCCCTGAGTATTGAGTCGTTGCAGCGACCCGGGAAGCGCATCATTACGGCGGGGGAATTCGCCAATCAGGTCGACCTGGCCGGCCAGCGATTGTGAGCGACAAGAAGAAGGGCGCAAAACTGCGAGCAACGGCTGCGCAAGTTGTTGACGCGGTCGCAGCAGGCGGTCGTTCGCTGGATGCCGCGTTGCTTGATGGCGAAGACCGGGTTCTGGCCGAAGACCGCGCGCTGCTGCGTTTGCTTTGCTACGGTGCGCTCCGCCAACATTGGCTGCTCCAATTCTGGATCGAAAAGTTGCTGGATCGGCCGCTAAAAAAACGCGATAGCGTGATCAACGCATTGCTCGCCGTGGGCCTCTACCAAATCAGCGATACGCGCATTCCTGACCATGCCGTTGTCTCGGCCACGGTTGAAGCGGCGCGATTGTTACAGCGGCCCAAACACGCTGCTTTAATCAATGCCATTTTGCGGAAATTTCTCCGCGACCGAATTTTCGAGCAACAACCGTCTAACGAAGAGGCAAAGCACAATCACCCGCAGTGGCTACTGGACGCACTTGCGGCCGATTGGCCGGACGATTGGAGAAACATCGTGAGCGCAAACAACGCCCGTGCGCCCATGTGGCTGCGCGTGAATGCGCAGTACGGAACGGCAGGCGACTACATTGAGCGCCTCGAGGCGCAGGGCATCGAGGGCGAGCTTCTGGCGGCAGCGCCGCAGGCGGTGCGCCTCGTTGAGCCCCGACCCGTCGGCACGTTGCCTGGGTTCGCCGCGGGGCAGGTCTCGGTGCAGGACGCGGCGGCACAGCTCGGGGCAGAGTGGCTTCTACAGGGTCTGGACGGACGCATTCTGGACGCCTGTGCCGCACCGGGAGGCAAAAGTGGACATTTGCTGGAACTTGCCGGGGCGGGAGCGGCTCTGACCTGTATTGATATTGATGAATCGCGGCTCGCAAGCGTCGCCGAAAACCTCGAGCGACTCGGGTTGGATGCAACCCTTATTGCCGCTGATGCATCGAATCCAGAGGAGTGGTGGGACGGCGAGCCATTTAGCGCCATCCTGCTCGATGCACCGTGTTCGGCGAGTGGGGTCATTCGGCGTCACCCGGACATCAAGTTGCTACGCAGGCCGACGGATATAAAGCCATTGGCTGTACTGCAATCGAAAATGCTCGACGCCCTGTGGCCGTTGCTGGCTCCGGGTGGACGCCTTCTGTACGTGACCTGCTCAGTGCTGGCCGCGGAAAACGACAATGTTGTGGTGCGTTTTCTCGCCACAAACGACGATGCACAGGAAGACCAAGTGTTGCAAAATTACAACATCCGCGATTTAATGCGGGACAAGGCCTGCGGTCAGCAGATTCTGCCGGGAACGGCAGAGCTGGATGGCTTTTATTTTGCCGGTCTTGTGAAGGTCTCCTAAAAAACGATGTCTCCGGCACCCACTTCGCACTTCAGACAACCCCTGAGCAGCTTCGTATCGGTGCTGCTCCTGTTGTTCGTCGCGGGCAATGGTATCGCGCAGGACGAAATCCAGCGCGAGGGCTATTTCGAGGTTCGCTCGGCGTCGACAAGGTTGGAAGGTGGGGTGCACACGCTCGAGGCACGTTTACAGTTGGTTCTCAGCAATGAAGCGCTCGAAGCCCTATCGAGTGGCGTCGCGCTGAGGATTAACCTGCAAATGGAAGTGATTCGGGAGCGGCGCTTTTACCTGGATGCAAACGACGCAGAGCTCACGATTCGATATGAGCTCGAGTATCGTCCGCTCAGCCAACGCTACCTCGTTCGAAACGTAAGCAGTGGTGATCAGGATTCCTTCGCAACACTCTACTCCGCGCTGAACAACCTCGGTCGCGTGCAGGGCTTGCCAGTGATTGACGATGCATTATTGGAGGCCGACAAGAATTATCGTATTCGGCTTCGCGCATTGCTCAGCACACGGCAATATCCGGCTCCGCTTCGGCTGTTGTTTTTCTGGCGCGACCAGTGGCAGCTGACAAGCGAATGGTTTGAATGGTCGCTCGAACGATAAAAAGAGCTGCAGTTACACTGCTGGCTGCGACGGGCGTCGGCCTTGTCCTTGTCTCGCTTTTCCTGCTGAGCCGAATGGCTCAGGACTCGGAAGAGTTTGATCGCCTGCATAACGTCATACTCGGGATCAACATTGCTGGCGTGCTCGTGTTGTTCGTTTTGCTTGTCGGCAATCTCATGCGATTGCGACGTGATTATCGAACGCATGTGCCGGGCGCGAAACTAAAGGCGCGAATCGTCGGTATGTTCGTTGGCCTGGCCGTGTTGCCGCTTCTTGTGGTCTTCTATTTCTCGATACAGTTTATCAATCGCGGAATCGATACCTGGTTTAATGCCGACGTCGAAGCCGGGCTGGAAAATGCACTCAATCTGTCTCGTGCGGCCCTCGAAATGCAAATGCGCCAGCATCTTTTTGCCACGCAGCAAATCGCACAGAGACTCAGCGATGTCAGTGAACGTCAGTTGATTTTCGAGCTCAGCATGCTGCGGCGGGAAAGAGGCGCTAGTGACATTACGATTTACGGTAGCAACAATCGTATTCTTGCGACGAGCTCAGACAGTTCCGCCGCGGCACTGCCAAGGCCGCTTGCGGAAGAGGTTGTTCTGCAAATGCAGCAGAACCGGCCATACGTGATGCTCGACCCGGACACCTATGAAATTCGTACAGCCGTGCTGTTTTCATTTCGCGGCAACGCCGAGCCCATTGGCATCATTCAAGCGCATTTTCCCGTTACCGAACGGCTCGCGCGCATGGCTGACAGTGTCGACAAGTCCTACAGGGAGTACCAACAGCTTGTCTTCCTTCGTGATCCGCTCAAAAGCACCTTCTCATTAACGCTGAGCGTCGTGCTGTTGTTGAGTCTGCTGTCAGCAATTTATGCTGCGTTTGTCCTCTCGCGGAGGCTTGTTGCGCCGATACAGGACCTGGTGGCTGGCACGCGAGCGGTTGCAGAAGGCGATTTCGATACACGTTTACCCGCGCCGGCGCGAGATGAGATCGGCTTCCTTATCAACTCGTTCAATGACATGACGCAGCGTCTTGCAACGGCACGGCGAGAGGCGAGCCTTTCACAAGCGCTCGTCGAAGCTGAGAGAATGAATGTTGAAGTTATTCTCGCCAGGTTGTCTACCGGCGTACTTGCACTCGAATCTGACCTGCGAATCCGCACCGCGAATCAGGCGTCCGGTGCGATTCTTGGCGTCGATTTGGAGAACAGTTCGGGCGAGTACTTGCCCGATGTTGCTAAAGGGCAGCCACTACTCGGGCAATTTGTTGACGTCACGCAAATGCACCTCGGTTCCGGTGAGACGGAGTGGCGAGAGCAGATCGTGCTGCGCGGTGAAGTAGGTCGTCGCGTGCTGTCATGCGCCTGCACAACATTGCCGGGCGACGAGACTCATGCCGCCGGTTACGTCATCGTATTTGACGACATCACCGCACTATTGCAGGCGCAAAGAGATGCCGCATGGGGCGAGGTCGCGAGGCGTCTCGCGCACGAAATCAAGAACCCGCTAACGCCAATTCAATTGTCAGCTGAGAGATTGCGACGTAAGTACCTGGGGACGATGCCCGAGGAGGAGGCACAGGTTCTGGATCGTGCGACACACACCATCGTGCAGCAGGTGGAGGCCATGAAAGAAATGGTCAACGCGTTTAGCGACTATGCGCGCG
>CAYTNO010000007.1:0-16847 GCA_964439125.1 uncultured Woeseiaceae bacterium
CGCCTGCCAGGTCCGACAGCGTAATATCTCCGGATACCGTACCTGCGGACGTCTGGGCATCGTCGCCCTCGCCGTCAATGTCAATGTCACCGCTAACCGATTCGACAGCGACATCGTGCTCACCGGTTTCAGTTTCGACGTCACCGCTAACCGTCTGCAGCGACTGCTCGCCCGCGACACCTTCGACATCTATGTCTGCGCTAACGGCCGAGACATCGAGCGAGCTCATCTCGGGGATCCGAATTACCAACTCACTCGCTATTTTGCCATGACTGTTGCGCGGCACTTTAACCTTGACGAGAACCCTGTCGCCGTTGCGCTCAAGAATAAGCTCCTCGACTTTGTCGCCTAGCGTGCCCGTCACTTCGACACGGCTGTTCGACCAGCCCAGCACCTCGACAGAACCGGCTATGTTGACAACGTCAACCTGCCCATCTGCTGCAGCGTCAATTGTTTCGTTTACTTCCCCGGCGATAACCGAACCGGCCAGAGAAATTCCAAACACCAAACTCAATAATTTTTTCATCAGACTACTACCTTGTAATTGCGCGACGTCATGTCCACGCATCAAATATCTTTCCGCGACATGACATGTTGTGCCAGGCCACCCACCCGTTGCATCAGGGAAAGTTCATCGCGGTACGTATTCAATAACAACTCTTGTAACAGGGCACTCTCCGGTTCGTTTTGAAGCGCTGTGTTGATGTCTCCAATCGCAGTGCGAATTATCGTCAAATTTTTCTCAACATCGGCGCGGATCTCGGGCGACAGCCTGACAAGTTCGTCTTCCATCTGTGCCGCAAGGTCGCCGTGAGCTTCCTGATAGTCCATTCCCAGGTTGTATCGACCGCCAAATGAGGCTCTCTCAAACAGTAGCTCCGGCGTGATCTGCTGAATGGGTTGCTGCTGGCTCTTGGTCGCAAAATAGGTCAGGCCGGATGATGCGCCTATCAACAGAACCACCACCGCCGCCTGCGCGAACATTGGTATCCGGCCCCAATGTCGCGGTTGTGCGATGGACTCCGCGATACCAGGCCAGAGATCCCGCTCTGGAGTGATCTCAGTCGACAGCTTGCTCGCGGCTGCGATCAGTTTGTCGTTGCGTTCGTCGTCGTTCATTTCTCGAACCCTTGTTGTTCCAACTGCTGTGCCAACAATCGGCGCGCCCTGTGTAACTGCGCTTTGCTGGTTCCAGCGGCGATGCCGAGCATATTGCCGGCTTCCTCATGGCTGTAGCCGTAAACGCCATACAGTACAAAAACGTTTCGTGCCCCTTCCGGGAGCCTGTTCACTGCATCAGACAAGTCGCGCAGGTCCCCGTCGTCATTAATCGATGCCGGAGACAGCACTTCCTTTGCGGCAAGCTGGATGCGATCTCGCTCTCGCTTGGACTTTCGCATCCTGCCGAGTACGGCGTTGACGGCGATGCGATGTATCCACGTGCCAAATGCACTGTCTCCGCGAAATTTGTCCATCTTCTTCCATGCCTGTATAAACGCCTCCTGCGTACAATCCTCGGCTTCGGCAACGTTGCCCGTCATGCGCAGGCAGAGGCCATACACTCTGTCAACGTGCAAGCGGTACAGTGACTCGAATGCCTTCGCATCCGCTCGCTGTGCCCGCGATATCCAGTCCGCTTCGTCTGTCATTCCCAACTCACTGAGGGAAACCATTTGAGGACTATAGTCGCTGGCTTGTTCCGCCAAAAGCGCTTCCAAAGGTTAAATCTCCGCTTATTCTGGTTATTGGATGCCCATTCCCCCGCTTTGGTTTAAAGACAGGCCTCTAAAACTTCACAAAAAATCCCTCAAGCGCCTGTGAACGCTCGTGATTCTGTTATTATTCGGCTGGCTTCATCGCAACACTGGCCACGATTTACACCCCAAATAAGAAAAGGAATTATGGCAGGGCATTCCATCCTCTATCTTGGCCGCGGTGAGTTTGCGACCGAATATCTGGGCGAACTCGAGACTCTACCCTGCTGTGCATTGCTGACTCGATCGGCGAAGCTTGAGCTGCCGGTTGACGCTCCTTCTGTCCTCGACATCGTCTTGCTTGAGGCCGGGCCCGCCATTGCCAAGTCCGGGCAATCGCTGGCAGAGCTCATCAATTCCCTTGCCGATCACGCTGTCGTCGCGCTAACCACCAGAGCCCGCGAGCATCGAGGCATCGCCGCTGTTCGCGCCGGCGCCCAGGCTTACATCTGCATTGACGACATCAGCGTTGAGGCCCAGGAAAGCACGCTGCAACACGCCGTCCAAAGACACCGCCTGCAGCACCGCTTATCGAACACCGACGTCACCGTTTTGTCGGTACTAAAAAATATCAACGATGGTGTCGTCGTGGCCGACCGCGACGGTCATGTGCTGGACATCAACCCTGCTGCTCGCTCGATTCTCGGTTTGGGTCCGAGAATGCAACCTGACGTAGCCTGGGCGCAGATGTTCTGTTGTATCAACGAGTACGGCGAGAACTACCCCAATTCGGCCGACCTGCCATTGGCTCGCGCGCGCAGCGGCGAGAAGTTTGCGAACCAGGTCGCTGTCTATCGCGTGCCCGACCAGCCTGACACGATTCTTTCACTGAATGGTCAGGGTCTTTTCGATGGCAACCGCGAACTCGTCGGCGGATTAGTTACGTTCCGCGACATTACCGATATCGCGAAGAAGACCAGCGAGCTCGTGAAGCTCGCGCAGTACGACGAGCTGACCAGCCTGCCCAATCGCAGCCTGTTCACTGAAAACCTCGCCAGGGCAATTGGCCGCAGCCAGCGCAAGTCTTCGCCGCTGGCGGTGCTGTTTATTGACCTCGACCGCTTCAAGTCCGTTAACGACACACTCGGTCACGATACCGGCGATGCTTTGTTGCGACAGGTCGCGGGACGCTTGCGCAAGAACCTGCGCATTGGCGATTTTTCCGGGCGCTGGGGTGGCGACGAGTTCGTCGTCTGCCTGGAAGACTTCGGTGAGTCCGGTAACGCGGCCGCTGCTGCACAAAAACTGCTGCTCGTGCTATCCGAGAAATACGAGATCGGCAATAGTGAGGTCTATGCGACACCGAGCATCGGCATCGCGATCTATCCGGAGTCCGGCGAGGCAGCCGACAGGCTCGTCAAGGCCGCCGATCTCGCGATGTACGAAGCGAAAAAGCGAGGCGGCGGACGTTTTCAATATTATTCGACGTCGCTCAATACCAAGCTCGAACAGCGTGAAGAGCTCGAGGTTGGTTTGCGACACGCGCTGGTTCGCAACGAATTTGCGTTGCACTACCAGCCCCGCATCGACCTGACGACAGGTCGCCTTATTGGGCTCGAAGCACTGCTGCGCTGGCAGCACCCGCGCTTTGGCTTGCTCGCACCGGCGCGCTTCCTGCCGATACTCGAAAACAGTGGGCTAATTCACTCCGCCGGCGAGTGGGTAATCGACACAGCTTGCCGGCAGCTCGCAGCGTGGCAACGGCAGTTCGAGATGCCCGACCTGTCAATAGCAATTAACCTGTCGCCACAGCAGCTCATGCATCAGCGCCTCATCGACACTGTTGCCGAGTCGCTTGTAAATACCGCCCTTGATCCCGGCTGTATTGAGCTTGAGATTGGCGATGGCGACATCGTTCGCAAGCGCACGACCGAACTAAAGACATTGAGAGCGCTACGCAAACTTGGCGTTCGTATTTCGCTGGATCATTTCGGCACGCGAGATGTGTCGTTCGAGTCGCTCGACAACGGCTTTATCGACAGCTTCGTGCTCGATCAGTCCTTAATTGCGGACGTTGAAGACAACGACAGCCACCAGCGCATCGTTCGTGCTGCCATTGCGATGGCGCAGGGCCTCGACATTGAGGTTGCAGCGGAAGGCGTCGAAACATTGACGCAGCTCGATTTCCTGCGCAGCTGCAATTGCGACCTGGCGCAGGGCTTTTTGATCAGCCGCCCGGTACAGCCGGAAAAAATCTCGGCAATACTTAGAAGTGAAATTGCCGGCACGCGCTTGCTAGCTCGGGGCATGCCGTAGCTCCTACAGATTTGCGCCGCAGCTCCAGCACGCAGCGAACTGACCTTCATTTTCTTCGCCGCATTTGCGGCACTTCCACGAGGGTTGCGGACTCTCGTCCGAAATCGATGCATCAATGAGTTGCTTCGCACGATCGTAGTCGAGGTCGTTCATCACCCAGAGCTCCGGCCACACTTCTACGAAAGGCATCTCGCCAACGATGGAGCCCAGGTGCTCGTTCTTGATGCGGCACGCAATGCCTTCACTTTCAAGCACGTTCTTGAAGTGGTTGATCGTGATCAGCGACTCGGATGCCGTCAGCTTTTTCATAAGCCGGCAAGTGCGCGCAGGAAGGCGACCGGATCTTCAGCTTTCTCGAGTACCTCGACGAGCGCAGATCCCACTATTGCGCCGGACACGTGCTCGCCAACATTCGCAACGTCTGCAGCCGACCGGATACCGAAGCCGGCGCAGACAGGAATAGCCGAAGAGGAAGCCACTGTATCGAGATATTGCGCGAGGTCATCCGGTAGGCCGGAATCGCCACCGGTTATTCCTGTAATCGTCACGGCATAAACGAATCCGCGGGATGCCTCGCAAAGCACCTTCAAGCGTTCTTTCGGTGTTGCCGGTGTGACGAGCTGAATCAGCCCAAGCCCTTTATCCTCGAGAGCGCTTCGCAATTCATGACATTCCTCGAACGGCAAATCCGGAACGATAAACGCACATACCCCGGTATCGAGTGCACGCTGTGCCAGTTTTTCAAAACCGAATGCGAGCAATGGGTTGAGGTAGGACATCATTACGAGCGGCACTTCTATTTCGCCTCTCGCTGTTTCGAGTTCGTCGAAAATCCATGCCAGGCTTACGCCTTTTTGCAAAGCGACAAAACTCGAGCGCTGAATGGTCATGCCGTCGGCCATCGGATCTGAAAACGGAATGCCAATCTCTACAACGTCGCCGACCGTAGCAACCGCCTTCAGCGTGCCAACAAAATCGGCGGGTTCCGGATAACCGGCAGTTATAAATGGCACGAGCGCCGTACGATCGGCGTCATTAGCTGCAGCGATGGCTGCCGTCAGTTTCTCATGCGCTTGCATTGGCTATCCTCACCGGGAACTTCGTCAATGTTGGCATATCTTTGTCGCCGCGCCCCGAGTTACCAATCAGGATTCGCTTGCCCGGGTTTGTCTTCGACCATTCGCGCGCATAAGCATAGGCGTGCGCTGTTTCGAGCGCGGTAAGAATGCCTTCTGTCTCGCAGAGTTCTTCGAGAGCAGCAAGTGATTCACTATCGGTCGCTGACACATAGGTCACCCTGCCCGTTGCCTGCAGCAAGGCATGCTCAGGGCCGACACCCGAATAATCCAGGCCCGCTGAAATGGAATGTGTTTCCTGCACCTGGCCGTCGTCGTCCTGCAGGATCATCGTGTACGAACCCTGCAGAACACCCGGCGTGCCGGTTGCGAGTGTTGCAGCATTCTGGCCGAGGCCGTCACCGGTGCCGCCAGCCTCGACGCCAATCAATTCGACGTCGTCTCCGAGCAGCGGATAGAACAGACCTATAGCGTTCGACCCGCCACCGACGCAGGCCAGTGCCACGTCGGGCAAGCCACCCGCCTGCTCGATCATTTGCTGCCGTGCTTCAACACCGATGACTGATTGCAGTTCGCGCACGAGGTAAGGATATGGGTGCGCGCCAACCGCTGAGCCAAGTAGGTAGTAAATGCCAGCGGGGTCGGTCACCCACTCTCGCAGCGCTTCGTCGATCGCCGCGCGCAGCGTCTTATCGCCGCTTTCGACGGCGACAACTTCGGCGCCCAGCCGCTGCATACGATCGACATTCGGCGCCTGGCGTTCGATATCCACGGCGCCCATGTAGACGCTGCACGGCAGGCCAACGCGCGCACAAGCTGCGGCCGACGCAACGCCGTGCTGCCCTGCGCCGGTTTCGGCGATTACTCTTTTCGCACCGAGCCGCTTTGCGAGCAGTGCCTGGCCAATAGCATTGTTGATTTTGTGCGCGCCAGTGTGCGCAAGGTCTTCGCGCTTCAACCAGACGTCCGTGCCCCAACGTTCGCTCAGTCGCCTGGCATGCGTTAACGCAGTGGGTCGCCCTACCCACTCACGCAGTTCTCTTCGATACTCTTGCTGAAACTCGTCGTCGTGAAGGTACTCACGAACACCTGCCTCGAGACGCTCGAATGCAGGAACCAGGGTTTCCGGGATATAGCGCCCGCCGAAGGGACCGAAACGCCCACGCTCGTCCGGCAGCTCTCCATTAATTGAGGCTTGTAGAAGCGCCCGCGCTTCGTCGGCCTGCAGTTGTGCACTCATCAACTATTCTCCGCGGCGCGCACCGCGCCAATAAATTTTCGTATTAGTTCATCGTCCTTGCGCCCCGGGGTCGACTCAACGGCGCTCGACACGTCGACACCGAACGGTTGCACGGTACGAATAGCCGTCGCGACATTACCCACCGTGAGACCGCCGGCCAGGATCATTTGACCATTGCATGCAAGCTTCGCCGCGCGCGACCAATCGACTTTCTGACCCACACCGCTACTGGCGCCCTCGTAGATGTAGACCGGTGGCAATGGCTTTGACGCGGCAGCACTACCCTCGCGAATAACAGGCCAGCGAACGACGTTGTCCGGTACGTCGAGCTCGTCGAAATCCTCGGCATCGGTTTGCAGAATATCAGGAGCGAAACCGACCAGCACTGATTGCCACTCATCATTTGACGGGTGGCGCATGACCGCTACCCGCTGCACCTCGGCGGGAATATTCTGCACGGCTGCGCTTGCTTCTGCGGGAGTCACACGGCGAACCGACTCGGCGAAAACGAAGCCCACCGCATTCGTACCGGCACTTACTGCCGTTGCCACGGAATCGGCATCTCGCAACCCGCAAATTTTGACGAACACGCTCATGCCGGGTCACGCTCACTGCCGGCTGCGCGCATTTGCGTCACCAGAACCGCAGGATTGTCGCTGCGCATCAATGCGGTGCCGACGAGCGCCAGACTGTAACCCAGGGCGGAAACTCTCGCGGCATCCTGTGCGGTATGCAAACCACTCTCGGCCACGCAACGAGCTGGCGGCAGCTCCGACGCCAGCTTCTCCAGGCGGTTGCTATCAACTTCAAGCGTGCGCAAGTTGCGCGTATTGATGCCAATGAGCAGTTGACCAGCATCCGCTTTGTTTCGATCCACCTCGTTTTCGAGAAGCCGGTTCACACGCGCCAGGTCATCGCTGTCGAAAGATTCAAGCAAAACGAACATGCCATGCTGCCAGGCACAGTCGAGCATTTCCCGCAGCTTGCCGTCATCGAGCATTGTGACAATGAGTAGGACGCCGCTCGCGCCCGCCGCGCGCGCCTCGAGAATTTGAACCGGCGCGACCAGAAAATCCTTGCGCATGACCGGCGTGCCCGGCACGGCCGCGACAACCTCTTCGAGGTGTTCAAGAGAACCGGAGAAGCGGCTCGGTTCCGTCAACACTGAAATTGCGACGGCACCACCTTGCGCGTATTGCTGCGCGCGCTCGGCACGGTCGCCAGCGTGGGATGCAAGTTCACCCTCGGCCGGTGAGCGGTCTTTTATCTCAGCAATGACATCAAAGGCACCGAGCTGCAGAGTAAACAGCGGTTTGTCGAACGTGGCCGACAAAAGCGCCGGATTTGCCGCTCGTGCCCGCTCAGCGCTTAGCTCCGCCATTGTCTTCAGGAAGTCGCTCATTAGCCGTGAAAATGTCGTCGCAGGCGCTCAAGAAACGCCGCCGCATCGCCATTGTCGATAGCCTGCGCTGCGAGTTCCACGCCATGCCTGGCGTCAGTGGCCGTTCCCTGCACCTCAAGTACAAGAGACGTACCCAGTAACAACGCATCGCGATGTGCACCTTTGTCTTCACCCCTGAAGACCCGCGTTAGCTCCGCGGCGTTGTGTTCTGCATTGCCACCAGCGAGATCTTCCGCGTCGCAACGCGCGAGCCCGTAGTCCTCCGGCGCTCGCTGCGTTTCCGTAACCTTGCCCGGCACAACATCAAACAAAGCGAATTCGCCAACGGGTGTCGCTTCGTCCCAGCCGGGCTTGCCATGAACGACGAACGCTCTTTCAATGGGAAGCCCTGCCAGGGCATCGGCCATTAGCTCTGCCGCCGCATGGCTCCACGCACCGATTAACTGAAATGGCGGCGCCGCCGGGTTCGTAAGCGGACCCAGCATGTTAAAAACGGTGCGTACCGACAACGCGCCACGAACCGGACCCACGGCCTTCATCGCCGGGTGATAGGCGGGTGCGAACAGGAACGTAAAGTTGGTCGCTTCAAGGCACGCGACCGCCTGCTCTTCGTGCAGCGGTAGCGGCACGCCGAGACACTCAAGCATGTCGGCGCTTCCGGAGCGGCTCGATATAGACCGGTTGCCGTGTTTGACCACACGAGCGCCGCAGGCCGCCGCAAGCAAGCCGGTGCCAGTGGATAAATTCAAGCTGCCTGAACCGTCGCCGCCCGTGCCGACGGTATCGACCGTAGGCGTACCGTCCGGAATTTTCGGCCGCACCGCGAGATCACGCATTGCCGTCGCAAAGCCCCGGATCTCATCTGCCGTTTCACCTTTGGCGCGCAAACCCGCCAACAGCGCACCTGCCAGAGCGGGTGCCATGTCGCCTTCGGCCAGCTTGTGCATCAAGCCGTTTGCCTGGGCTTCGGTCAGGGATTCGCCGTTAAGTAGCTGGTCGAGCAAGGCGTTGTATTCTTTACTCACCGTGCAGTCATCCGTAGAAAATTGGCCATAAGTTGCTCACCGTCAGGCGTCAGCACGCTCTCCGGGTGAAACTGGACGCCCTCCAGCGGCAAAGCCTTGTGGCGAACCCCCATAATCTCACCGCGATCGGTCTCGGCCGTCAATTCAAGCACCTCGGGCAATGACTCTCGCAGAGCGCATAACGAATGATAGCGTCCAACCTCAAACGGTTGTGGCAAACCCTCGAATAATTTCCTGCCGTCATGTTTGGCCATGGACGTCTTGCCATGCATAAGCCGCTCAGCGCGCACGATCTCGCCGCCAAAATGATGCACGAGACATTGATGGCCGAGGCAAACACCGAGGATCGGCACGCGCTCTATAAATGCAGCAATCATGGCGAGCGAAACACCGGCATTTTCCGGGCGACCAGGCCCGGGTGAAATGACGAGGTGCGTCGGCTCCAGCTTGAGCGCCGCTTCCACGGTGATAGCATCATTACGGTGAACCGTGACGTCCGCCCCAAGCGCGGCAAATGCCTGCACGACGTTGTAGGTAAATGAGTCGTAGTTGTCGATAAGCAGCATGCGAACACTGGCTAGGCCGGCCATTACAAACCCTCCCCGGCCATTTCCAGCGCACGCCGCAAGATGGCGCTCTTCGCCAACACTTCGCGATACTCATTGGCCGGAACGGAATCCGCAACGATGCCGGCGCCGGCCTGGAAACTATATTCATCGCCCGAGAACACCAGTGTGCGAATCGTAATTGCCTGATCCATATCGCCGGAGAGCCCGAAGTATCCGGCGGTGCCCGCGTAAAGCCCTCGCCCGACATTTTCCATTTCTTCGATGATCTGCATCGCGCGGACTTTCGGTGCTCCAACAAGCGTGCCCGCCGGAAAACTTGCGGCAAACAGGTCAAACTGATCGTAGTCATCCGCCAGTTCACCCTGCACGCCACTCACGATGTGCATCACGTGGCTGTAGCGCTCTATGGACCGGTAAGGATCGACGTGCACTGATCCGGCACTCGCAACACGACCGAGATCATTACGTGCGAGATCGACGAGCATCACGTGCTCAGCGGCCTCCTTCGGGTCAGCCAGCAACGCTGCCTCGTTCGCGCGATCTGCTTCCGTCGTATGGCCGCGTGGCAGTGTGCCTGCGATCGGCCTGAGCGACGCAGCCTTGCCATGCAGTTTTACGAGCGCCTCGGGCGACGATCCAACGATCTTGAGATCACCAAATTCAAGGAAGAACATATAGGGCGACGGGTTGATCAAACGCATCGCACGGTAGACCTCGAACGGCGATACGTCCGACTTGCCGCGAAACAGAACCGAGATGACGATTTGGTAAATGTCGCCAGCCGCAATGTACTCCTTGCACGCTTCAACACGGTCGCAGAACTCTGCTTCCGAGAAACTTGCCTCTGCTGCGCTTGTCGTAACGGCGCCATTGCCGTTTGGTATTGCACCACGCAGGCGCTGGATAACGTCCTCGCGCAGTTGCCGCCGCTCGGCCTCGGGGCCATCGTGCAGCAACGCAACACGGCGCGTCAGATGATCAAAAACGAGCAGCGATGCCGGCGCAACAAAGGCTGCGTCAGGAACACTGATTTGTTGTTCAGTATCTCGCGGTAGTTTCTCGAACAGCCGCACGACATCGTAGCCGGACACACCAACAAGCCCGCCGGCGAAGGGCAGGCCTTCCACTTCCGGCCCTGGGCGTGGCGCAGCAGCCAGCGCGCCCCGAAGCGCATCGAGGTATTCCTGCTGGTTAGTCGGCCGCGGCCGCGCCTCACCGCCAATGGTCAACGCGTCGTTGTCCATGCGGACTTCCAGGGCCTCACCAAAGCCAAGAAAGGAATAACGCGCCAGGCGCTCACCGCCCTCTACGCTCTCCAGCAAAAAACGCGGCTTCAGATCCTGCAGCTTCAGATACGCCGATACGGGCGTATCCAGGTCTGCGGCTATGTCGAATGGTGCTTCCATTTCATTCCCATCGCCGCTCTCGTACATCCATGTACTTCGCGGCATAAGGCCATCCCTGGCCAAAAAAAAACCCATCCCAGCGTTGGCGGAGATGGGCTTTTGCAATTTTGCTCAGCTAATCGTTAGCCAGGCGCCCTCTCCTTTCGAGGCTGCCAGGACCAGTACTTGATGCGCTGAGATGTCATGCCGCCGAGTATTACCGTGACTATTGCACAGGTCAATTGTTACGCATGTAACCCTTGGCGCCGCTACAGCGGGTAGAGCACGGGCAGGATGAGCGAGAACCCAACCCACATGATGATCGTCAGCGGGATGCCCACACGCAGGAAATCCGAGAACTTGTAGCCGCCAGCGCTAAGGATGAGGAGATTCGTCTGATAACCATACGGCGTCGCGAAACTCATGTTGGCGCCGAACAGTACGGCCAGGATGAATGGCTCGGGACTAACGCCAAGTTGCTGCGCGATGCTCACAGCAATGGGCGTACCGATGGCTGCAGCCGCGTT
The DNA here is from genome assembly GCA_964439125.1 of uncultured Woeseiaceae bacterium. Classification (GTDB taxonomy): domain Bacteria; phylum Pseudomonadota; class Gammaproteobacteria; order Steroidobacterales; family Woeseiaceae; genus UBA1847. Next base: position 11,235 of record CAYTNO010000007.1, read on the forward strand.
ATTCGACACGACATTGGTCATGAGTGTCATGAGCAACATGAATGCGCTGAGTATCATGGGTGTTGGCAGCGCCGATGCTGCAGCAACGAAACTGATGGCAAGATAATCCGCCATGCCGGTACCCACCAGGGCCTTACCCAGCGCCAGAGCCGAGACAATAATCATCACAACCGGAATGGACAAGGCAGAACCGGCGTCACGCCAGTTCAGGCAGCCCGTAGCAATCATCAAGCCCAGCCCGACCACTGCGCTGACTGCGATCGGCAGGATGCCGAGTGCCGCCGCTGCGATCACAAAACCCATGATGGCGAGCGCACGTTTCGCGTTGTGCGTATGAGGCAAGTTGGTCGTGCCATCAAGCACGAGCATAGAGCCGCTGTCTTTGAGGTTACTTATCGCTTCGCCAGAGCCCTGCACAAGCAGTACGTCACCAGCGCGTAAGCGGATCAGGTTCAGGTCGCCTGTTACTTGTGAACTTGGCGCGCGTGCCCGATGCAAAGCCAACGGCATCAGCCCGTAACTAGCGCTGAATCTTGCGGCCGCAAGGCTGCGCAAGTGGAGCGGCGAACCTCGTGTGACGACAACTTCCGCAAGTTGCTGCCCTTCAGCCTTCAGCGGCGTCTCTTCGTCGACCGGATGCTCGACGTCGGAGATATTGAAAAGCGTCGCGCCGAGGAGTTGCTCATAGTGTTTAAGATTCTCGGGCGAGTCTTTGACAAACAGTCGGTCGCCAGGCTGCACAATGACCGACGGCAGCTTCGCAAGAAACAGTGATTCGCTGCGCTGAATCTTGTCGATGCGCAAATTGCCGTCTGCGTGGGCAAGAACTTCCGAGAGTGACTTGCCATCGGCGAAGCCACCTTCTTTGACGTGTAATTGTGCGCTAAACACCCTGGGCGATGTATCAGCCATTGGCGTCGCTCGATCAGGAAGCAATTTTGGCGCTACCAGCCACAAGAACAGAATCGCGACGCCGCCAACGATCGCAACCGGAAACGCCCAATCGAACATGCCGAATTCGTGCATGCCGAGACCCTGCGAAACGTTGAGGTCCTGCGCAATGCCGACAACAAGCAGGTTGGTCGACGTGCCAATGCTCGTAGACATACCGCCGACAATTGTCGCAAGGCCCATTGGCATCATTACGCCAGACACCGGGAACTTGGAGCGCAATGACGCCCCTACGATGATGGGCATCAAAAGCACAACAATCGGCGTGTTGTTCATGAAGGCGCTGAGCAGCGCACCGGCGACGAGCGTGATCAGCAGCGCCAGCACCGGGCGCGACGACCACGCACGACCGACAACTGTGGCAAGCGGTTGCAACGCGCCCGTTGTTTCCAGCGCTTTGCTAACCATCATCAGCGCGCAAATTGCGACGAGCGCTTCATTGCCGAAGCCAGCAAAAAAGTCAATCGGCGCTAATAGAGTGGCGCCATCTCTTTCGTAGGGGAAGAGAGCAAATCCTGCTACAAGCAGAATAAGAATAACCAGCGCCGACGATTCGAGCGCAATTCGATCTCGTGTAAACAGAAACAACGCGACAACCGTCAGGATCAATACTGCAATGCCGTGGGCGTCAGGTGTTATCGCTTGCAACGCGTTCTCTCAGAATTATTGTGCTTGGCACAAGGCATTGCCATTTATATGGCTAACCCACGGAGTGGCTTTCGCCGGAACTGTAGACCGTATCTTAGTTTATGGCTCTTCCGCAATCCGTTGCGTGACACTTCTTGCGTCTAAAACGGCCCAGGCGCGCTGGTAAAAGCTCTTGAATTCGCTGACATTCCAGCGCGCAATGGGCGCGGCTTTCGTGAACGAAAGAACCTGCGCAAAATCGAGCAAAGGCAATAGGTCCGCATAGCGATAGTCCGCTGCCTGAGCCGAGGGAAATACGGACCACGGGGACATGGCCACGAGGTTGCGGTGACGATGGGCGGCAAACTCGGCGGCATGCTGCCACCGTTCTCGCCAGCCGTCGCTTGCCACCCCGGCAGGTAGTGCGCGCGTCGGGTCGCTTTGTTCCAGCGCAGGAAGGCTTTGTGTTCGTTTGGCGATTGCCTGCGATTGCTTGCGCAGAATGCTGTCCACCCAGCGCATGTCGTCCGAGAGTTCGGCCAGGCTGGCGAAGCGAGCCGGGTCGTAACCTCGTCGTTGCGCGATATCTCCGAACCCCGACAAGATTATCGCGAGCCGCCGGTTCAACCAGCTGTCATGGCGCATTTGCGCCGTTGGCCAATGGGCAAAATCATGCAGCAGCTCTCCTGCTTCGACGCAGCGACAGAGCGCCTGCTCCAACGCAGTCTCGCGCAGCACGCCTTTATCATCAGCAAATCGCGACAGATCCAGTTGCAGTGGAATCCACGCGGAGCCTTGAGGCGCCTGGAGCGACACGGATGGAATCACATCCATTGCCGATTCGATCGATAACAACGGGCATTGTGGCAATACAAAAGGTGCGCACAAGACCCGTACCAGCGGGTTCCTGCGGAGCTGCCAAAATTCCAGCCAGAATCTGTCGTGGTGACTTTTCTCGATGGCTGTATCGTCAGGACGCATCAGGGATCGTGGGGCGAGCATGTGCACGATGCCCTCGCCCAGCAACTCACGTCGCACCAGCCAGGCCGTTTTTGGCGACATTGACCCCGCCTCTATGAGTAACTCGACAGAGGCCGGCAAGGCGCCAGTTTCGTTTATTGTCGTGCGCAGAATCTCGCACAGATTGCGAAACCTGCCGACGGCGTCCGCGATACCACCAGGATTGGTAACCGCTATGGACAGGGGCAGATCCTGAGCGAGTGAGTCGAACGCCTGGCGACTGAATTGTGCCGCGGCAGCCTCCGAGTTATGTACAGCGCCGGCGTCTATGGTCAGCGCCACACCAGTCGTGCGATGCCCGTCACTTGTAGACGCGAGCATTGCTTCGACGCCCGCTAGCTGCAGCTCGCGACACACGCGACCGGTACGATCCAGGTCGATAATGTCCGGCACGTGATTTCGATCGACTGCCATCGTCTGAATTGTCTGCGCCCGGCCATTGGAGCGCCGCCGACTTATCTGGGCAGCTTGATGAGATTTTGCTATTGTCGCCGCGACTAGCGTCGACGAAAGCACAGAGAGACTATGAGTACCGGGGCACACAAAACCTTGCGGCGACAGGACATCGCGTTCGAAGACAAGGATCAGGCTCTGCGGGACGATGTCCGCACCCTTGGCGCCATGGTCGGCGACCTCATCAAGGATCAGGGTGGTGACGAGCTCTTTGACTTTGTCGAGAGCGCGCGACAACGTTCGATTCGGCGTCGCGAAGAAAACGAGAAGGCGGACGAAGAATTAGCAGAACTCGTTGAGAACCTCGACCCGAATTTTGCACTGCAGGTTATACGCAGTTTTTCCACTTACTTTCAAATGGTCAACACGGCCGAGAAAGTGCACCGAATCCGGCGGCGTCGTGAATACCTGCGGGAGGTTGGTCACTACCAGCCTGGCGGGTTCGAAGACACGCTCGTGAAACTCAAGGCTTCGGGTATGGGTGTCGATGAGCTGCAAGAGCTCATTAACTCGCTACGTATCGAACCGGTCTTTACGGCACATCCGACCGAACCAACGCGACGCACGATGTTGCGCAAGGAACAGGAAACTGTCCGCCACCTGGTCGACCTGCTAAACCCGACAATGACCGCTCAGGAAAGACACGCGGCTCTTGAGAAGATTCGCTTGTTGGTTACAACGGGCTGGCAGACAGATGAACACCCGTCAGAAAAGATGACGGTTGCGGACGAGCTCGAACACATATTGTTCTTTATGACCGACGTGTTGTATCGAGCGATGCCGCCGTTCTACGACGACATCGAAGCGGCCGTCACGCGAATTTACGGCGAAGACGCCAAGCGCCTGGATATACCGGTGCTTGTTCGCTTCGCCTCGTGGGTCGGCGGCGACATGGACGGCAACCCCAACGTAAATGCCAAAACGATTCGCGAAACCCTGGTACGCCAGCGCTCCCTGATCCTGGATTTGTATTTCCAGGAATGCGGCAAGATCTCAGCCAAGCTGAGCCAGTCCACCGACCGCGTTGCGGTTAGTGACGAAATTGACGCAAAGATCCAGGAGTACCGCGGTGTGTTCCAGAACGCATACCACGGCGTTCCGGCTCGGCACCGCGATATGCCATACCGTGTTTACTTGCGGCTGGTTCAACAGCGTTTGCAGTCCACATACGACGACGACATTTTTCCGTATGAAAAGGTCGCTCAGTTTCGCGCCGACATACAGCTCCTTGCCGACAGCCTCGCGGCAAACAAGGGCGAGCGAGCCGGTTTATATCCCGTCAGGCGGCTGCTTCGGCGGATTGATACTTTCGGCTTTCACCTGATCACGCTCGATGTTCGCCAGGATGCCGAAGTACATCGTGCGGTGGTTGGCGAATGTCTCGGCGAAGACGACTGGGATGAGTGGTCCGCAGAAGATCGTGCCGCGCGCATTATCGAGGCCATCGAGAGCCGGGAGGGCGTTCCGGCCACGCTCAGCACCACAGCGCGCAAGACCATCAGCGTATTCCAGGCGATAGCCTTTTGCCGCCGCAAATATGGTGCACGAGCCATCGGGCCGTTCATCATCAGCATGACCCAGGGCGCTGACGACATCCTGTCGATATTGCTTTTTGCTCAATGGAGCGAACTTCATAACAAGCGTGGTGAGGTCCCCCTTGATATCGCTCCTTTGCTCGAGACCGTCGATGACCTCAAGAAAGGCCGTCAGATACTCGACACGCTGCTATCCAAAGAACTGTATCGAGATCATGTCAGTCGACGTAAGAACCGACAGATGGTCATGATCGGTTACTCGGACAGCAACAAAGACGGTGGCCTGGCGTCCGCGCGCTGGGCATTGCAGAACGCACAAGTTGCGCTCGTCGAGGCCGTCGCATCGCAGGACGTCGAACTGACCCTGTTCCATGGCCGTGGCGGAACGATTAGTCGCGGCGGCAGCAAAACGCATGTCGCCGTTTTGGGCGCGCCACCTGGCACCGTCAACGGTCGCCTGCGAGTCACTGAGCAAGGCGAGATCATTAACGAGAAATACGGCCTGCGTGGAATCGCATTGCGCACGCTCGAGCAGGTCACGGGCTCAGTCGCTCTCGCAACAGCCATGCCAAGGCATCGCGGCAACGACAAGCCCGAGTGGCACGACATGATGGACGTTATTGCAGAAGAAAGCCGTCGCGCCTATCGCAAGCTCATCTACGAAACACCCGGGTTCTACGAGTACTTTCGCAAAGCAACCCCGATCGACCTGATTGAGCGAATGCGCATCGGCTCACGGCCTTCCGCAAGACGATCACAGTCGGGCATCGAAGACCTGCGGGCGATACCGTGGGTGTTCGCGTGGACGCAAGCTCGGTGCTTGTTACCAGGATGGTATGGCGTCGGTACCGGCTTCGCTAAAGCGGCCGAGCAATTTGATGACGCGACGTTTCGTGAGATGTTTGCCGAATGGTATTTCCTGCGGGCACTTACTGCCGATGCCGAGATGGTACTTGCAAAGGCTGACCTCGGCATCGCGTCGCTTTATTCTGGGCTCGCGGGTGACCTGCACAACAGCTTCTTTCCG